>NZ_JBNNFM010000005.1:0-251526 GCF_050267765.1 Flavobacterium sp. NPDC079362
TGGGAGATGACCACGTTGATAGGCTATAGATGTAAAGGCAGTAATGTCATAGTCGAGTAGTACTAATAATCCGTAAGCTTATGTACACCCTTTTCTCCCACCGTAAGGTGGGAGAAGAAACTTTCTAAATCAATACTTTTTTCTTTATCTCAGTATGTTAAGATATTATTACAATTTTTAATTAATTGTAAAATTGCCCAAAGCAATTATAACTTCTTAAGGTGGTTATTGCGGCGGGGCTCACCTCTTCCCATCCCGAACAGAGTAGTTAAGCCCGCCTGCGCAGATGGTACTGCAGTTATGTGGGAGAGTATGTCGTCGCCTTTCTTTTGAAAACCCTGTTTCTAGCGAAACAGGGTTTTTTGTTTTACAAAATACTGGGGTAATGTTTTATAATGCTTTGTAGTTTAACCGCAAAGTGCGCAAGGAAAGTTTGTAATTGTTAAGTTCGCAAAGCTGGATCCGATGATATTTTGTGACCAAATGCAATTGTGGAAAGTTGTCTTTCTTTTTGTTTTTATTGATTCTTATTTTTTTTTAAAATAGCTTCTAGTTTGCTTTTTAAAAGAGAAGGACTAAAAAATCTTTTAATTGAATGTTGGTGGAAAGTTCACAAAGGCACAAGGCGTGATACTTTGGAATCTGGAATTTTAAAAATGACACTTCTCTTTATCTTAGATTGCGTTAGGGATGGCAGCGATATCCTTTTGCGATACTACAAGCCTCTGGCGAAACAAACTAATATCTCTATCGCAAAAGATTTAGCGTACAGCCCGACCCGAAGGGAAACGCCAAAATCAAGTATTGGATAATTTTCTGTAAAAGTTTCTGTTAAATTATATTCATTTTTAAGTTTTAAATTATGGTGTGTTAGCCTATCTAAATGTGAATCTGTATTTTTGTATTAAATATTATAATTTAAGTATGAAAAAAAGTATTGTATTGTTGACATTGTTTGTTCTCTCAAATTTAAATGCTCAACAACGCCCTAAGTTAGTGGTAGGGATTGTAGTAGATCAGATGAAAATGGAATATTTATATCGGTTTTCAGATGATTTTTCACCAAACGGATTTAAGAGATTGATGAATAATGGATATACTTTTCAGAATATGCATTATAATTACATGCCAACTTATACAGCCCCGGGACATGCATCAATTTATACTGGAACTACGCCAGCTACACATGGAATTGTAGGTAATGAATGGTTTAGCAGAACACTTGGAAAGCAAATGTATTGTACGGATGATGCAGGTGTGAAAACTGTTGGTGATGGTACAGCAGAAGAAGGTGCTATGTCTCCTAAAAATTTGCAAAGTACTACTATTACTGACGAAGTAAGAATGGCGACCAATTTTCAAGGAAAAGTAATTGGAATTAGCCTTAAAGATCGTGGCGCAATTTTGCCGGCAGGTCACTTTGCAAACTGGGCATTTTGGTACAGTAAAACCGGATCTTTTATTTCAAGTACTTTTTATGGAGAAAAATTACCTGAGTGGGTTATTCAATTCAATAATGAGAAACATTATATGCCATATATTAACAAAGGATGGGATTTGTACAAACCAGCTTCAACATATAACGAAAGTTTACCTGATGATAATCCTTATGAAGGTAAATTGTACGGAAGTGCAGCGCCTGTTTTTCCGTATGATTTAAAATCAATGTATGAAAAGAATGATGCTGGAATTCTAAGAGCAACTCCTTTTGGAAATGACTTACTGGCTGAATTTGCTAAGAAAGCTATTGAAAAAGAAGAATTAGGAAAGGATAATATTACAGACTTTTTAACTGTAAGTTTCTCTTCTACTGATTATGTAGGTCACTTACTTGGGCCACGTTCTATGGAACTTCAGGATACCTATTTGAGATTAGATCAAACAATCGCAGATTTCTTAAATTATCTGGATAAAACTGTTGGGAAAGGAAATTATTTACTTTTTCTAACTGCTGATCATGCAGGAGCTGAAAATGTGATTTATTTAAAAGATCATAAATATAATGTAGATAATTATCCTTCAAAAGAAGTTAAAAAAAGTTTACAGGATTTCTCTGTTAAAACATTTGGAGTTGATTTAATCTTAAACTACTCAAACTTTAATGTTTTCTTCAATAAACAAATTATTAAAGATAAAAAGTTAGATTTAGTAAAAGTAAAACAAGCTTTTAAGGATTTTTTAATAGCTCAGCCACAAGTTAAAAAAGTATATACTGAAGAAGAAATTTTAGCTAATGCAGGAAATGATTATTATTTGAATTTTGTCGCGAAAGGTTATGATGTCACCCAAAATGGTGATTTGGTAATTATTGATAAACCCGGAGTTATCGAGTACACAACTACAGGAACGTCACACGGAACGCCTTATTCTTATGATACACATGTGCCAGCTATTTTTTACGGATGGCATATTAAAAAAGGAGAATCTTATGATAAGAAAGCCATTACTGAGATTGCGCCAACAATTGCGCAAAAAATCAAAGTAACTTTCCCAAATGGAACTGAAGCAAAAGTGTTGCAAGAAGTTTTAGATGAGAAAAAATAGTTTCTCTCTAGCATACAAAATAAAACCTGTCATATAATGGCAGGTTTTTTTATGTGATAAAAAAAAGGCTTTTCAATTAAGAAAAGCCTTTTGAATAGTGTTTAGTAAGCACTTATTTAATGTTAGCACTATGCGTTTGCTAACACTAACTCTTCGTTAAAAGGAAGGTTCCAAGCTTCAGCAACTCCTTTGTAAAGAATTTTTCCGTTAGCAATGTTTAATCCTTTTTTCAATTCTTCATTTTCGTTACAAGCTTTTTCCCAGCCTTTATTTGCTAATTGCAGCGCGTAAGGCAAAGTTGCATTAGTCAAAGCCAAAGTAGATGTGTAAGGCACAGCACCTGGCATATTTGCTACACAGTAGTGAACAATATCATCAATGATAAAAGTTGGATTTTCGTGAGTTGTAGGAGTACAAGTTTCGATACATCCACCTTGGTCAACTGCAACATCTACAACAACAGTTCCCGGGCGCATTAATTTAAGCATGTCACGAGTAATTAAGTGAGGCGCTTTTGCTCCTGGAATTAAAACTGCTCCAACAATTAAATCAGCTGTAGCAATTGCTTTTGTAATGTTGTAATGATTTGACATTTCTGTACTCACGTTTGCAGGCATAATGTCATCTAAATAACGTAAACGAGGCAAACTTAAATCCATAATAGTTACCTGAGCTCCTAAACCAGCCGCCATTTTTGCAGCTTGAGTTCCAACGATTCCCCCACCTAAAACTAAAACTTTAGCAGGAGGTACACCTGGAACTCCACCCAAAAGAATTCCTCTTCCTTTTAATGGTTTTTCAAGATATTTTGCTCCTTGCTGAATAGCCATACGACCGGCAACTTCAGACATTGGAACTAATAATGGTAAGCTGCGATCTGCTTTTTCAACCGTTTCATAAGCTAAACATACAGCACCTTTCTCAAGCATAGCATGAGTTAATGGTTCTGATGAAGCAAAGTGAAAGTAAGTAAATAATAATTGATCTTTTTTGATTAATGGATATTCAGATGCAATTGGTTCTTTTACTTTAATGATCATTTCAGCAATAGCATATACTTCCTCAATAGTGGCTAAAACAACCGCTCCGGCATTTGCATATTCCTCATCACTAAAACCACTTCCTAGACCAGCTGTTGCCTGAACATAAACTGCATGTCCGTGTTTTTTCATTTCAGAAACTCCGGCGGGAGTTAAAGCCACACGGTTTTCGTTATTTTTTATTTCTTTTGGAACACCTATTATCATTTTGTTATATTTTTTCGTTTTTATTGAAATTCTTTTACAAAACTACAGATAGAGAATATATTATGGATTAAGCACCTATAAATAAGAAAATATTATTTTATTTAATACTTTTACAGAAAAATATTCTTTTTGAGAGCCTACTATCTTGCTCAAAAAGAAAAAATGACTAAATTTTATTAATTACAGAAAACGTTTTCGTTATGGCTTTAGATGAAATTGACAAAAAAATCCTACGACTTTTGCAAGAAAATGCGCACTATACTTTAAAAGATATTGCAAACAAAATAAATCTGTCTCTTACACCTGTACATGATCGGGTTAAACGGCTTGAAAAAGAAGGTGTTATTGAGAAGTATGTTTCAATTTTAAACAAGAAAAAATTAGGCAATAATCTCACGGTTTATTGTCAGGTAACGCTAACGAAACAAACATATGATACTTCAGAAGGATTTAATCAGTCGATTTTGAATTTGCCTGAAGTGGTGGAATGTAATTACGTATCCGGAAACTTTGATTATATGCTTAAAATTATAATTCCAGATATGGAAAGTTACCATCAATTTCATCAAAAAAAATTATCAATATTACCTGAGGTGTCTTTAATTAATACTGTTTTTGTAATTTCAGAAGTTAAGAGCACAACTGTTCTGCCTATATAATCTAAACTATTCCTATTGTGTTCTTTTTCATTCAAACAAAAACCACCAAGCACTGCCTGATGGTTTTAAAAATAATGGGTGGTTTTGGTTTTATATTAATAGTAAGTAAAACGTCTCACTTTGGCAATGTATTTGGCCAATCGAATAACCTGATGACTGTAGCCGTATTCGTTATCGTACCAAATATAGAGCACAATGTTTTTTCCGTCATTTGATACAATTGTGGCGTTGCTGTCATAAATAGAGGGAGCAGATGTTCCAACGATATCAGATGAAACTAATTCATTATTTAATGAATATTTTATTTGCTCTACTAATTCTCCTTCGAGAGCATATTTTTTCATGATTTTGTTAATTGAAGCAATAGAAGTTGCCTTTTTAACTTCTAAATTCAAAACAACTAGAGATCCATTTGGAACCGGAACTCTAATAGCATTCGAAGTCAATTTTCCTTCTAATGAGGGCAAAGCTTTCGCAACAGCACTTCCGGCACCAGTTTCGGTAATAACCATATTTAAAGCTGCAGCTCTTCCGCGACGGTATTTTTTATGCATATTATCAACCAGATTCTGATCGTTTGTATAGGCATGAATAGTTTCCAGATGGCCTTTTACCACTCCCAAAGTATCTTCAATAGCTTTTAAGACAGGAGTTATGGCATTTGTCGTACAGGAAGCGGCGGAGAAAATATCAATTTCGTCAGGATTATATTCATTATGATTTACACCATGAACAATATTAGGTATTCCTTTTCCGGGAGCTGTCAATAAAACTTTGCTAGTTCCTGGTGAAGTCAAATGCTTTTTTAAAGCTTCTTCAGTTGTAAAAGCTCCCGTATTATCAATTACCAACGCATCATTGATTCCGTATTGAGTATAGTCAATTTCTTCCGGTGCATTTGCAGTGATAATATGTACCGTAGTTCCGTTTATAATCAAAGCATTATTTTTTGGATCAGCAATTACAGATCCCTGAAAATCTCCATGAATAGAATCATAACGTAAAAGAGAAGCTCGTTTCTCTAAAGTTGATGTGTCGTTCTTGTCACGTGTTACAATCGCTCTTAAGCGCAATTGGTTTCCTTTACCAGTTTTAGACATTAATTCCCGGGCTAATAATCTGCCAATTCTACCAAAACCATATAAAACAACATCTTTTGGCTGAATTTCTTCTGATGATTTAGCCTTTTTTAATTTATCGATTACAAAATATCTTGCATCAGGATATTTTTCATCTTCTAAACGATATTCATAAGTTAGTTTTCCAAGATCTAATTTTGCAGGAGGAAGATCTAAGGTTAAGATAACTTTTGCGATTTCAACTGAATCAAAAATGGTGATAGGTTTACCCACAAATTCACCTGCATATTGATGCAAATTGATTATATCGCTGACATTTTTATCCAATAATTGATTCTTGAATAAGACCATTTCAATGGATTTGTCATACCATAAATCGCTTATGATTTTAATTAATTCGACACCAGCTCTTCTTCGGTCGACTTGTAATGATACCTCTTTTTGGTACAAAGATTTGTTGCTCATAATTGATTAAATTGAAAAAATAAATACACAAATATTTTTGAATTTGGCGCAAAAGTATTTATTTCAATCGATTTCGTAAGCTATTTTGTGATTTATTTTTAAAAACCTCTACGAAATAAAAAAGCCATCCTGATTTTTCAGAATGGCTTAGTTTTGGGAAATAAAAAGAATTAGATGATAACTCGGATGATCTCTCCTTTTTTATTAATCATTTCAATTCGTATGCTTTGATTTTCGTCTTTTTGGCCTAAAAGTTTTGAAACCGTTTCGATATCTGTTGCTTTTATATTGTCAATACTCAAAATAATATTGCCTTGTAATTCATTATTATATTGTTTGAGATTTTCGTTTGTCAGCGCTTTTATTTTTACACCATAGTTTAGACCGAATCTCTTTTTATCGGTAGCATCTATATTTTCTAATTCGATTCCTTTAAATTCAGTACTAAAAAATTCATTTTTGCTCAAGGTAACAGGAACTACTTTGTTTTTTCCATCACGAATATAGGTTACCTGAACGACATCATTTGGTCTTTTTGTATTAATATATCCTGAAAAATCAGCATAAGTAGCAATGTCCCGATTATCTAATTTTACGATAATATCTCCTTTTTGAAGACCAGATTTTTCGGCTCCTGATTGTTTATTTACTTTATTGATATAAAAGCCCTGAGTTTGAGAGACACCTAGTTCTTTGGACGCGGCATTATTAAGTTCGCCACCTTCGACACCCAGTATCGCTCTTTGTACATTACCAAACTCCATGATATCTTCGATAATTTTTCTGGCAATATTTGATGGCACTGCAAATGAGTATCCTACATAAGATCCTGTTGTGGAGGATATCATAGTGTTAATGCCAATTAATTCTCCACGAGTATTTACCAATGCACCTCCACTATTGCCCGGGTTTACAGCAGCATCTGTCTGAATAAAAGATTGTATTCCGTTTGTGTCCAAATTTCTGGCTTTCGCCGAAACAATTCCGGCAGTTACAGTCGAAGTTAGGTTGTACGGATTTCCAACAGCCAGAACCCATTCGCCAACTTTTACAGCATCAGAATTTGCAAAAACAGTATAAGGTAATTTTTCATCGGTATTGATTTTTAATAATGCAATATCCATTTTAGAATCAGTTCCAATAAGTTTTGCTGTATATGATTTTTTATTGTTTAAAGTAATTTCAATTTCGGTAGCATTTTTTATCACGTGATTATTGGTTACAATATAACCATCTGCAGAAATAATAACCCCGGATCCTGTTCCTACCTGTTCTTGTGTTTGTTGACCTCCGTAACCATAAAAGTATTCTAACATCGGATTAGTTACGGTTCTGCGAGACACATTTTTTACGTGTACTACAGTATGAATAGTTTTATCTGCTGCTGCAGTAAAATCAACAGTTTCCGCAGCCAATCCTACTTGCTTTGAGAAAGAATTTGGAGCAAGAGTTACTACTGGATTTTTTGTACCAAAAACAGAGTCGTTATTTTCAAATAATAACTTGTATGCACCAAGTGTAGTAGCACCACTTAAAAGTGATACTAAAAATAGGGTAGAAAATCGTTTCATAGTTGATCAATATTTAAGTTATCTAATGTAAAATTATATCAAAAAAAATCTGAAGTAAAGTCGTTTAACTCTGTTTAACAATGATTAACATATCATTAATAGTTCGTACTTTTGTATTTCTCAATTCAAGAAAAATGCAAGTAGAATTTTATAAATATCAAGGAACAGGAAACGATTTCGTAATGATTGATAATCGTTTAGATTTTTTCCCCAAGAAAGATACGAAATTAATTGAACGTTTGTGCGACAGACGATTCGGAATAGGAGCGGATGGACTTATTTTGTTAGAAAATGATACTGAAACTGACTTTAGAATGGTATATTATAATTCAGATGGAAATCAGAGTTCAATGTGCGGAAATGGAGGTCGTTGTTTAGTAGCATTTGCCAATCAATTGGGTGTAATTGAAAACAAAGCTACATTTATTGCAACAGATGGTTTACATCATGCTTCTGTTGGTGATGATGCTATTATTTCGTTACAAATGATTGACGTTGATGAAGTGCAAAAAAAAGGTTCTTATACTTTTTTAGACACAGGTTCCCCACATCATGTTCAGATTGTTGATGATTTAGAACATTATAATGTAAAAGAGAATGGTGCCGCAATTCGTTATGGGGAGTTGTATGGAGAAAAAGGAAGTAACATTAATTTTGTAAAAAAAGTCGATGACAGTACTTTTTCACTTCGTACCTACGAAAGAGGAGTAGAAGATGAAACGCTGGCTTGTGGTACAGGAGCAACTGCAGTAGCTATTGCTATGAACGCTATTGGTGAGACAGATAAAACTTCGATTAACCTAAATGTTGAAGGAGGAAAATTAACCGTTTCTTTTGATAAATTAGGAGATCATTTTACGAATGTTTTCTTAACCGGACCAGCAAAATTTGTTTTTAAGGGAACAATAGAAATTTAATCAATAATTTCAGTCTGAGACAAGTCGAAGACAAATATATAATCAACAATGATTACACTGAAAGGCGAAAATATTTATCTTCGAGCATTAGAACCTAATGATTTAGAGTTTGTATATGCGATGGAGAATGATGAAAATATTTGGGAAGTCAGTAACACACAAACGCCTTATAGTCGATTTTTGGTTAGGCAATATCTCGAAAATGCACAAAAGGATATTTACGAAGCAAAACAACTTCGTCTGGCAATTTGCCAGGATCAGGATTTTCCGGCGATTGGTTTAATTGATTTATTTGAATTTGATCCAAAAAATAACAGAGCAGGAGTTGGAATCGTTATTCAGAGCGGTGAAAATAGAAACAATAAAATTGGATCTGAGGCATTAGAACTTTTAATTAAGTATTCCTTTCATAATTTAAATTTACATCAATTGTATGCAAATATTGCTGTAGGAAATGTACCAAGTATAGCTCTTTTTACTAAATTTGGCTTTGAGAAAATAGGAATTAAAAAAGATTGGATTTTGCTCAATAACCGCTATCACGATGAAGCAATTTTTCAGTTAATTAACAAACAAATTTAAACTTTAGACTTTGAGCTTAAAAAAAATAATCACGATATCTGCTGTAGCTGTAATTTCAGTTTTAATGATTTATGGTTTTATTTTAATTAATAAAATATTCAGCGCCAATACCAAATTCGAAGAAAAAGAACTTTATGTATATGTTCCAACTGGTGCTAATTATACTGATGTAAAGAAAATATTAGAACCCTATATCAAGAATTTTGACAATTTTGAAATGGTTGCCAATAAAAGAAGTTATCCTGAAAATGTAAAATCCGGTCGTTTTTTACTTAAAAAAGACATGAATAATCTTGATTTAGTTCGTGCGATGCGAGCTAATATTCCTGTAAAATTGGCTTTTAATAATCAGGAGCGCTTAGAAAATTTTGCCGGAAGAGTAGGTGCAGAGATTGAAGCAGATAGTTTGTCTTTAATGAAAGCAATTAAAGATCCTGCTTTTTTGAAAGAAAATGGTTTTAATGAAGATAATGTATTTGCTATGTTTATTCCCAATACTTATGAAATTTACTGGAATACGTCTGCAGAGAAATTCCGTGATAAAATGATTAAGGAATACCATAATTTCTGGACTCCTGAAAGAATAGAAAAAGCAAAGAAACAAGGATTAACACCTGTACAAGCAACAATTTTGGCCTCAATCGTTCATAAAGAATCTGTCAAAAAAGATGAAAGACCTCGCATTGCCGGCGTTTATTTGAATCGTTTACGATTAGAAATGCCGTTGCAGGCAGATCCAACTGTTATTTATGCCTTGAAATTAAAAGATAATAATTTTGATCAGGTTATCAAAAGAGTTTTTTATAATGATTTGATAATGAAATCGCCTTATAATACGTATGTAAACATAGGACTTCCGCCAGGGCCAATCGCAATGCCTGATATTACTGCTCTTGAAGCGGTTTTAAACCCGGAAAAAAACGATTATATTTATTTTTGTGCAAGTGTAGATCGATTTGGTTATCACGAATTTGCGGCTACTTATGAAGAACATACTAAAAATGCAAAAAAATATTCAGACTGGATTGCTAGCCAGGGGGTAACAAGATAAATGAGCATTTGCATGTAGTGCAATTGAAATTATATGGAAAACCGAAGCTTTTATGGCTTCGGTTTTTTTTATTATAGTTTGATAGGGAGGTATTTTTTTATTTCCTACATAAAAAAACATGACACCTAAGCATTTCGGAAAACAGTTGCAAATTCATTTAATTGCAATTTTTGTACTTATGGAATGTTATGAAAATACTTTTGACAAAAAAAGCATTTGCTTTAAGGTAAATTTTAATTTTTCGTAAAAAACCAGACTTCGAATTTGAGTAAAAAGTATCTTTTATTTCGATTCGATTTATGTGAATTTTTAAAATCAAATTCATTTTTCGCTGTTAAAAACGAGACTTTAAAGTAGGTTTTTTCTTGTTTTTTGTTTGAATTTGATAAAAAAATGCTAAAAAAGCCCTTTTTTTTTACTCTTTTTTTTAGTTTTTGGAGCTAATTTCAGAAGCTGTTCGATCGCTCGAATACTCGGTCAATAAAGGGATTAAAAGAGATTATTGTATTTTATAAAATATGTAAAACACTGATTATGAGTATTGTTTTGTATTTCTTATCTTTGCAGCGTAGAAATTTCAAGAGGGTGACAGCGTCTTGAAGAAAAACAATTTATGATAAAGAAGTGGTATTTTTATGCGAGTTTGATCGTTATTATTACATTTTTGAGTTTGGGTTTTAAACCCTTTAATATGGAAACCAAACCGTGGTTCCTAATCGAAAAAACAGATGGATCTGAATACGTATTTCCATCGCAAGAAGAGGATGATTATCCTACGGAAAAAAAGGTAAATGTTCTATTTACAGAAAAGCGCCTTATAAGTTTTAAAGAAGCAGTTGCTTTTAAAGAATCTCAAGGAAAATACCGATTGGTAAATTCATTGGGTTACATGGGAAAATACCAATTTGGTTCTAAAGCCTTAAGAGCGGTTGGTGTTCATAATAATAAAGCATTTTTAAAAGATCCTGCCTTACAGGAAAAAGCATTTATTGCTTTGCTATCCAAAAACAAATGGATTTTACGTAATGAAATTCAAAAGTATCAAGGTAAAATTATCAGTGGCATTCAAATTACCGAATCTGGAATTTTGGCAGCTGCACACCTTGGAGGTGCTGGTTCAGTTAAAAACTTTTTCAAAAATAATGGAAACAGACATTTTAAAGATGCCTATGGAACTTCATTGAAAAGTTACATGAAAGCCTTTGGAGGTTATGATTTATCCCATATTGAGGCAGATAATGATGCTACAATACACGATCAAATTTAGAATAAGCATAAAAAAATCCCGAAATTGTTCGGGATTTTTTTATGCTCTTTAGTCAATTAAGATTTCTAAGATTTTAATAGCTGCTTCACTGATTTTAGTTCCTGGCCCAAAAACAGCTACGGCTCCGGCATCAAACAGAAATTGATAATCTTGCGCCGGAATTACACCGCCAACAATTACCATGATATCTTCACGTCCGTGTTTTTTAAGTTCTTCAATAACTTGAGGGACCAATGTTTTATGTCCTGCAGCCAGTGATGAAACGCCTAAAATATGCACATCATTTTCAACAGCTTGTTTGGCTGCTTCGGCTGGAGTTTGAAAAAGAGGACCTATATCTACATCAAAACCTACATCAGCATATCCGGTTGCGACTACTTTTGCGCCGCGATCATGTCCGTCTTGTCCCATTTTGGCAATCATGATTCTGGGACGTCTTCCTTCTTGTTTGGCAAAGGCATTAGCTAATTGTTTTGCCTTCTCAAAATTCTCGTCATTTTTTATTGCTGCACTATACACACCGCTAAAGGATTTAATCTGTGCTTTGTATCTTCCAAAAATACTTTCAAGAGCATCGCTGATTTCGCCTAATGTTGCTCTGTTTCGAGCAGCTTCAATAGCAATTTCTAATAAGTTTCCTTGTCCGGTTTTGGCACAAAGTATTAATTTTTCGAGTGATTGATTTACTTTTTCAGTATCTCTTTTTGCTTTTATCTGTTCTAGTTGCTCTAATTGTTGTTTGCGGACCATTTGGTTGTCTACATCCAAAATATGCAAAGGATCTTCTTTTTCCAGTCGGTATTGATTAACACCAACAATAATATCTTGTCCGCTATCTATTCTGGCTTGTTTTCTGGCAGCTGCTTCTTCTATTCGTAGTTTTGGAATTCCTGCTTCAATAGCTTTTGTCATTCCTCCTAATTCCTCTACTTCTTCAATTAGTTTCCAGGTACTTTTTAGAATTTCATTAGTTAAACTTTCAACATAATAACTTCCTCCCCAAGGATCAACAGTTTTTGTGATTTTAGTTTCTTCCTGTAAAAAAATCTGAGTATTACGAGCAATCCTTGCCGAAAAGTCTGTTGGTAATGCAATCGCTTCATCTAAAGCATTAGTATGTAAGGATTGAGTTCCTCCAAAAGCAGCGGCAGTAGCTTCGATACAAGTTCTTGCCACATTATTAAACGGATCTTGTTCTGTTAGACTCCAGCCACTTGTCTGGCAATGCGTTCTTAGAGCTAATGATTTATCGCTTTTAGGATTAAATTGTTGTACTAATTTTGCCCAAATCATTCTTCCGGCACGCATCTTGGCGATTTCCATAAAATGATTCATACCAATTGCCCAAAAGAAAGAAAGGCGAGGGGCAAACTCGTCAATCGTCATTCCTGTAGAAAGTCCGGTTCTGATATATTCTAAACCATCAGCCAGCGTATAAGCCAATTCAATATCAGCAGTTGCTCCGGCTTCCTGCATATGATATCCTGAAATCGAGATCGAATTAAATTTAGGCATTTTCTTGCTCGTAAATTCAAAGATATCAGCTATAATCTTCATAGAAGGCGTTGGAGGATAGATATAAGTATTACGAACCATAAACTCTTTCAGGATATCATTCTGGATCGTGCCGGATAATTTTTCAATGGCAACACCTTGCTCTTCTGCTGCAACGATATAAAATGCCATAATTGGCAAAACGGCGCCGTTCATAGTCATTGAAACTGACATTTCATCAAGTGGAATCTGATCAAATAGAACTTTCATGTCTTCGACAGAATCGATGGCAACTCCGGCTTTCCCTACATCACCCACAACTCTTTCATGATCTGAGTCATAACCACGATGCGTTGGTAAATCAAATGCGATCGAAAGCCCTTTTTGTCCTGCTGCTAAATTTCTTCGGTAAAAAGCATTACTTTCTTCAGCGGTCGAAAATCCTGCATATTGTCTAATCGTCCATGGTCGTCTTACGTACATAGTAGCATATGGTCCACGTAAATTCGGTGCAAAGCCAGCTCCGAATTCTAAGAACTCTAAATCCTCAATATCTTTTTCAGAATAAGTTTTTTTGAGTTCAATTCCTTCAGCCGTGTAAAAGTTTTCAGTTATAGAATTGGGATTATTGGCCAGTTTGTCTAACTTTTCATTTTTTACATTTAACTTAATATGTTTAAGGTCTTTTCTTATCATGGAAATACTCTTTTGAGCAGGTTTATTAATTACTTAGAAAAAATATTTATTCAAGTTCTAATCTTTCTTGTTCCAGCTTCTCAGCTAATCTTTTTTCTATAATAGGTGTAATTAAAGTTTTTCGAGGTTTTATTTTTACAAAAGGAAACAATTCTAAATCATGCTTCATCTTGTCATCTTTATTAGGATATTTATTTGTTCCTAATAAAACTTCTTTTTTAGAATCGAACAATTCCTGCTCTTTTACAGCGCTTTCCTGAATCTTCTTTTTGATAGTTCCGTCGTTTAGAAGTTTTAAAAATCCACCATTTGCCTCGATATCTTTAAATAAAGTTAAACTTTTCTCGGCCAATTGTGTGGTTAGACTTTCTAAATAATAACTTCCATCAGCCGGATTATTGACTTTGTCGAAGTAACTTTCGTGTTTTAAAACCAATAATTGATTTCTGGCAATTCTATCACCAAATTCATTGTCTTTATGGTATAATGAATCATAAGGTAAATTTGCAACAGCATCTGCACCGCCTAATATGGCTGTCATACATTCGGTTGTGGTACGAAGCATGTTTACGTTATAATCGTAAATCGTTTTATTACGTTTGGTTGGTGTTACCAAAAAATGACATTCTAAATTGGGATTGTATTCTGAAGCGATCAATTTGAAAAGCATTCGTAAAGCACGAAGTTTTGCAATTTCAAAAAAATAATTGGTGCCTACAGATATTTCAAAAACAATTGGTTTTGTAATACTTGGTAAACGATTCAAATATTCATTGGCATGCGCTAAACTATAGGCTATTTGTTGTGTAATATTGGCACCTGCATTTTGATACAAACCTGAATCTATACTTAATAAATTAAGATTTGTTGTTGCTTTTGAAATTTTTTCAATCGTTTCAAAATTATTTTTATCTGATGTAGTAAACCAGTTCCCTTCTCTTGCAAAATGACCAATTGGGTCAATATTACAATAAAAAATAGCTTTTTTCTGAATTGAAATAGTGTCTAATATTTTTACGAAATCGATTGAAATAAACGATAAATTAAAGTAAACTGTTCTGTTTTCTAAAGGAAGAGTTTCTAATAATTTTTTGACATCAATTTTTTCGTTTTGTATGGTAAAACGCAAACTTTCCGCACCTCTTTCGATAGTGTTAATGGCTCTTTGAATCGATTTCTCAATATCATAAACAAAGATGTTTTGGCAAATTTTAAAATTAGATGCTTCTGTTTGTACTGAAGCAGTTTTTGAAAATTCATCGATATGATAAAATGGTTTTACCTGAATATCTTCCGGAGAATTCCAAATAACAGTTTCGTTATAATCAGCTCCGTCTAATTCGAACTGAATTTTTTGTTTCCATTGTTTGGATGAAATCGGATTAAAATCGTCGAATAGGGTAGTAGCCATTGGGATTGTGTGCTTTTTTCTGATTATTCTTTAGTGTCTTGAATAGTATCTCCTTCAAATTGGATGATATAAATATCTTCGCTGTCTTTTTTCATGAAATACTTTTCGCGAGCATATTTTTCTATTTGTTCAGGGTTTTTAAGTTGCTTAATCTGTTCCTGATCTTTTTTTATTTCGACCTGGTAATACTTTTTGTTGTCTTGTAGTTCGTTGATCTGGTTGTCTAAAAAGCGATGATCAAAATAAGAGTAATTGTCTAAGAAGAACATCCAGATTACAAAAAAGAGTAAAACCCAGACATATTTGTTGCCTACTAATTTGAACCAGCGTTTGCCTTTATATGGATTTTTGAATTTCATTTTCTCTTTGACTGATTACTTCTTATAATTTTGATTGGTGTTCTAGCCCCGATGGAGCCGATATCCTTTTTATGGCTTTTTCTGCCATAAAAAGATAAAGGCGAGAGCGGGAAATAGCTCCTTATTTCTATGGAATAAATTTACGATAAAATTTATGAAATTCGTTGATTAATTACAGCACGAACTACATCAATGGCAACAGTATTGTATTTATCATTAGGAATAATAATATCTGCGAAGGCTTTTGAAGGTTCTATAAATTGCTCATGCATAGGTTTTAAAGTGTTCTGATAACGTGTTAAAACCTCGTCGATATCGCGTCCGCGTTCAGAAATATCTCTCTTTAAACGACGAATTAATCTTTCGTCAGAATCAGCGTGAACATATACTTTAACGTCAAAAAGGTCGCGTAGCTCAGGATTCGTTAAAATTAATATCCCTTCAACAATCATTACCTTTCTTGGATGCGTTGATACCGTATCGTCAGTTCTGTTGTGCTGAATGAATGAATATACCGGTTGGTCGATAGTTTCGCCTTCTTTTAAAGCTTTTAAATGTTTTACCAATAATTCAAAATCGATCGCGCGCGGGTGATCAAAATTGATTAATGCTCTTTCGTCGAATGACAAATTATGGGTTTCTTTATAGTACGAATCCTGAGAAATTACGCCCACTTCAGTGTCTGGTAATTCGTTCATGATCTGGTGTACCACCGTTGTTTTTCCACTTCCTGTTCCTCCTGCAATTCCAATAATGAGCATAATTTTATATTATATATTTTGTTCGGCAAAAATAATAATTTAACTGGATTGTCTACACATATTAACTTATTTAACCATATAAGTTATATAAGTAAATTTAAGCAAACAGATCTTTAAACAATTTATTACTTCATTGAACTTATATTACTTATATGGTAAAAAACATAAAAAAATCCCGAAAGTAGAACCTTCGGGATTTGGTGCAATCAGTATAGTTTATAAAAAATATTCTGAATTTAGTAAGCACGTAAAATTATTTATTCTTTTTTGCTTTTATCATCATTTCAAGCTGGTCCCAAAGTTCTTCAGGAATTGCTTCTAGTAAATTAAATTGCCCTGCGCCTTTTAGCCATTCTCCACCATCAATAGTAATCACTTCACCATTTACATAAGCTGAAAAATCAGATACTAAATAAGCTGCCAAATTTGCTAATTCCTGATGATCACCTACACGTTTCAATGGAACTTTTTTGGCCATGTCAAATTTTTCAGCAAGATCGCCCGGCAATAATCTGTCCCATGCACCTTTTGTAGGGAATGGTCCCGGAGCGATTGCATTAGAGCGGATTCCGTATTTTGCCCATTCGACTGCTAAACTGCGCGTCATGGCTAACACTCCTGCTTTTGCAGTAGCACTTGGTACAACATAAGCTGAACCAGTCCAGGCATAAGTAGTAACTATATTTAAAATTGTAGATGATTTTTGTTTGGTATCGATCCAGTGCTTACCAAAAGCAAGCGTACAGTTTTTAGACCCTTTTAATACGATATCTATAACAGTATCAAATGCATTTGCAGATAAACGTTCTGTTGGAGAAATAAAATTTCCGGCAGCATTATTCAAAAGAACATCAACTTTGCCAAAAGCTTTTAAAACTTCCTGAAGCATGTTTTCTACTTCTTCATAATGACGAACATCACATTGAAGTGGTAAACATTTACCTCCTGTTTCAGTTTCAAGTTCAGTTGCAGTAGCTTTTAGCTTGTCTAAATCTCTTGAAGTAATCGCTACCTGAGCGCCTAATTCTAAGAAATATTTTGTCATTGCTTTTCCTAAACCGCTTCCGCCACCTGTAACTACTATGACTTTACCTTTTAAAGCGTCATCTCTTAACATTTTATCTGTATAGCTCATATTTTTTTCTTTTTATTACAATATTAATTAAATAAATAGGATGCGCGCATAATAATGTTATAAATTTTTGATAAACTTTATATATCACACAATTTTTTTGCGGCAGATTCTAAAGTAAAATCATCTTTGGCAAAGCAAAAACGTATTAATTTTTGGTCTTTATGATCAGAATAAAAAGTAGAAATAGGGATAGCAGCAACGCCATGATCGGTTATTAGTTTTTTACAAAAAGTAACATCATCGTCGTTTGAAATACTTGCATAAGAAGCCACCTGAAAATAAGTTCCTTCGCAAGGTTTTAACTCAAAACGACTATTTTGAAGTGATTTCTGGAAATAATCTCGTTTTTCCTGATAGAATTTCCCTAAAAGATTGACATTTACAAGATCTAAATATTCACTAATGGCAGCTTGTGAAATACTGTTGACGCTAAAAACCAAAAACTGGTGTACTTTTTTAATTTCTTTCATCAAATGTTCGGGTGCAACAGTATAGCCTATTTTCCAGCCCGTAATATGAAATGATTTTCCAAAAGAAGAAACCATTATGCAACGGTTTAAAAGAAAATCTTTAGTGTGTGCAGAAATATGTTTTTCTTCGAAAGTGATGTATTCATAAACTTCATCTGATAAAACAATAATGTCAGGATGTTTTGATAGTAGTTTTTCTAGTTGAAGAAAATCTTCTTCTGTCAAAATTTTTCCTGTTGGGTTATGCGGATTATTGATAATAATCATCTTTGTTTTTGGCGAACAGGCTTTTTCTATGGTTTCCCAATTTGGTGTATAATTGTCATTTAAAGCTACCCGAACAGGTTTTGCATTACAAAGAAGAACAGGGGATTCATAAGAGTCATAACTCGGATCCAGAATAATAACTTCGTCACCTGTTTTTACCAAGGCCAAAATTGAAGTGAAAATTCCCTGAGTTGCGCCGGCAGTAACTAAGATTTCTGTTTCAGGAACAATTATTCTGTTGTATGAACTCTGAACCAATTTTGCAATCTGATTCATCAATGGAGGAAAACCTGCCATTGGTGTATACTGGTGCACATTTTCTTTCGATAATTTTGCCAAAATAGCTGTTAATCTTTCGTCTACAGGAAAATTCGGAAATCCCTGCGAAAGATTTATTGCATTATATTCGGTTGCCATTTTAGACATGACCGTAAAAATGCTTGTTGTTACATTTGGAAGTTTGCTCATGAAATTAGATTAAGAAAAAGATTGATAATTGCAGACTTATAGCTGTACAGGCACAACAAGTGAGTATATAGTTCTGACTCCTTTACCGTTTAGTTTTCCAGGTTTCCATGTAGGAGATAATTTTAAAACCCTTACCAGTTCCTCTCCGCTGTAAGATGCAATATCTCGAAGGATTTTTATATCACTTAATGAACCGTTTATTTCAATATTAAAAGTGGCGAATACTTTTCCTTGCAAAGTTGGTCTCTTGTTTGATTTTTTATAGTTTCTCTCTATAAATTGATGAAATTCTACTTTTTCTCCTGGGAACTCTGGTTTTACGTCAATCCCAATAGGGTTGTATATGTCGATTTCGTTAGGAGGAATGATATTTCCATTTATATTTTTCGGAGGTTCAGGAATTCTCCTGATCTCCTTTTGTGAAAATGTTTTTTGCGCAACACAAATTAGAATTAGTATTAAAAACTTTTTCATGATATAGTGTCTTAAAGTTAGTTTACATTTTATGTATAATAAAAATCGTAGGTCGATTATGTAAATCAACTTTTAGTTTTTTCCAATCTGCAACACGCAATGTTTTAATAAATTCTGTTGGTAACGTAATATCAGTCGCAATACATAAATGCGTCGAAGGATTTAATATTTGAAGAATATCTTCAACTAATTTATTGTTTCGATAAGGAGTTTCAATAAAAAGTTGAGATTGATTTTTGTCCTGCGATAATTTTTCAAAATACTTCAATGCCGATTTTTTCTCGTCTTTATCAATTGGCAAATACCCGTTGAAAGTAAAACTTTGTCCGTTCATTCCGGAAGCCATCATTGCTAACAATATAGACGAAGGACCAACTAACGGAACAACCTGAATTCCTTTTTCATGTGCTAATTTTACAATTACAGCACCGGGATCAGCAACACCCGGACAACCAGCTTCACTCATTAATCCTACGTTTTTTCCTTCCAGCAAAGGTTTGATAAAATCTAAATGCTCGCTTGGTTCGGTACGTTTATTAAGGGTGAAAAGTATTAGTTCTGATTGTTTTTTTTCCGGCGAAACCGCTTTTATTGATTTTCTTGCCGTTTTTTCGTTTTCAACAATATAATGATCTATAAAATCGATACTTCTTTTTACGGTTTGTGGCAAAACATCCATTGGATCGCTTTCGCCCATTGTTGTTGGAATTAAATATAATTTTCCTAGAAGTTTCATTTTGTGATATTTTAGAGTTTAAACAAAAATGTATTTTAATTACCAGTTAAGTAATTAAAATACAAATTAAATTATGAATGTTTTTCGATAAGTTTTTTGGCAATAATTTCAGCAGCTTCATCCAGCATTTTATATACATCGTCAAAGCTATTTGTTGCTCCGTAATAAGGATCAGGAACATCTGTATTTTTATTAGGAAAAAGTTCTTTTAGAATAAGCTGAACTTTGTTTTTGTGTTCAGGCGTTTTTGCAAGATGAATTACGTCGCTATAATTGGAACTGTCCATTACATAAATGTAATCAAACTCATCAAAATCGGTGATTTTAAATTGTCGTCCCTTTTGAGCGTCTATGCATAATCCATTTTTCTGGGCTACTGCAATCGAACGTTTGTCCGGAGCATTACCTACGTGCCATGAACCTGTTCCGGCTGAATCAACAATAAATTTATCATGGGGTAATTTTGATGCTAGAATACCTTCGGCTAAAGGTGATCTGCAAATATTTCCCAAACAAACCATTAAAATTTTTACTGGCATGATTCGCGTTTATAGCGTTAGTTTTTTGTTGATGTCTTCGACAAATTTCTTGAATTGTTTGTCTGTAGAAACTAAATTGTCAACAGTTTTACAAGCATGTAATACAGTAGCGTGATCACGATCTCCAATTTGTGAGCCAATGTTTGCTAAAGAAGCTTTTGTGAATTTCTTTGCAAAAAACATAGCCAATTGTCTTGCCTGTACCACGTGTCTTTTTCTGGTTTTTGATTGAAGTGTTTCAATGTCTAACTGGAAATAGTCTGATACAATTTTTTGAATATAATCGATAGAGATTTCTCTCTTTACGTTTTTAACAAATTTCTCAACAACGCTTTTAGCCAACTCAATTGTAACTTCTTTTTTATTGAAAGAAGATTGTGCAATTAACGATATAATAGCACCTTCAAGTTCTCTAACATTGCTTTTGATATTGCGTGCAACATATTCAATAATATCTTCCGGGATTTCAACACCATCGCGATAAAGAATGTTTTTTAAGATCGAAATTCTGGTTTCGTAATCCGGCTGGTGTAATTCAGCAGACAATCCCCATTTAAAACGAGATAATAAACGTTGCTCAATATCCTGCATGTCAACAGGAGCTTTGTCCGAAGTCAAAATTACCTGTTTTCCGTTTTGGTGTAAATAGTTAAAAATATGGAAAAATACGTCCTGAGTTCCTGATTTTCCAGATAAAAACTGAACATCATCAATAATCAAAACGTCGATTAATTGGTAAAAGTGAATGAAATCATTACGATTATTCTTTTTAACCGAATCAATATATTGTTGTGTAAAAATTTCGGCAGAAATATATAAAACCGTCTTTTCAGGATATTTATCTTTTACTTCTACACCTATAGCATGTGCTAAGTGTGTTTTTCCTAAACCAACTCCACCAAAAATCAATAAAGGATTAAATGATGTTCCTCCAGGTTTATTGGCAACAGCCATACCTGCAGAACGGGCTAAACGGTTAGAATCACCTTCAAGGAAATTGTCAAAACTGTAGTTCGCATTTAATTGCGATTCAATTTTAAGATTTCTAATTCCGGGAATTACAAACGGATTTTTAAGTTCAGGGTTTAAGTTTTTAAACGGAGCATCAACCTCTTGCGGTTTCATTGGCACTCTGTTGGCACTTGGCAACTGTTCGGTAAACGGTTGTTTGTTGCCATAAGTGTTCTCCATTTTAATTTTATAGAGTAACTTTGCGTTTTTTCCCAGTTCTTTGGTAAGTGCGACTTTCAATAATTTCACGTAATGTTCTTCTAGCCATTCGTAGAAAAATTTACTTGGTACTTGAATATATAACGCGTTGTCGGTTAGCTCAACTGATTTGATTGGTTCGAACCAAGTTTTATATGCTTGATCTTGAATATTGTCTTTTATAAAGGACAAACAGTTTTCCCATACCGATTGAGCAGTTTTAGTCATAGATTCAGATAAATTTTTTTATTATTGATAAAGATTCTCCTAATAAAAAAGGAGCAATTTTATTCCGTATTTCGGGATAACAAATATGTGAACAAATTTCTGTAAAAAAAAATATTTTGCCCTCTAATTTTATAAAAAAATGTTGTAAGTGAACTTTAAGAATTTAAATTTTTTTAATATATAAATAATGAAAAATCATCAAACGCAAGTGCGTGTTCGTTACTCTGAAACCGATCAAATGGGAGTGGTTTATCACGGAAATTATGTTCCTTATTTTGAGATAGGACGCGTGGAATGGCTTAGAAACAAAGGGATTTCGTATAAAAGTATGGAGGAAAGCGGAATTGGATTGCCGATTGTTTCCATGCAAATAAATTATAAAAAATCAGCACGCTACGATGAGCTTCTTACGATTCATACCGCTTTCAAAAGTCAGTCGTCTGTTAAGATCGAATTCGAGTGTGCGATTTATAACGAAGCGAATGAGTTATTAACAACGGCGGCGTTTATTTTAGTATTTATTTCGTTAAAAACAGGTCGTCCGACGGCGCCTCCAGATTACATTTTAGAATTGTTTGAAACATTGATATAATTGTTAAAATGAGATAGGTTTTTGTATCAATTTATATAATTTTGATATCGATTTCAAACATTAAATCAAAAATGTCGAATACTGATTCGGCATTTTTTTTGCGCGTTTTTGTCTTAATTTTGCCAATTGGTAAGCCTGAAACTTCATCAATTTCCATTTCCTGAGACGTGATTTCCAGTTTTTTTTCCTTAATAACGCGCATTATTTTGTTCATGTTTTTATAATCAAAAGAGATTAAAAAATGAACATCGATAGTTTTTTTGATAATTTCGCAAACATCGAGAGTCATTTGTGCTGTCGTTTTGTAAGCTGCTATTAATCCGCCAACGCCTAATTTTGTTCCGCCAAAAATTCTAACTACGACAACCAAAATATTTGTTAAGCCAAAAGATTGTATTTGTCCGTAAATTGGAGCTCCGGCAGTATTGCTTGGTTCTCCATCGTCATTGGCACGATAAGAAATTTTTGGTGCTGTGCCTAATTGGTAGGCATAACAATAGTGTACAGCATGAGGATGCTGTTTCTTTAAGTTTTCGATAATCGGTTTTACTTCGTCTTCGTGTTCTATAGGAAAGGCGTATCCAAAGAACTTACTTCCTTTTTCCTTAAAAAGTATTTCTTCAGATTCAAAGGCTATGGTTTTGTAAGTGTCGTTATATTCCAAAAGTAAATTTCTAAATTAGTTTATTGTTTTTTAGCCGTAGAGTTAATTTTACCGCAAAGGGCGCTAAGGTTTTTTACTTTGCATGGCTTTATAGACGCAAAGTTCTCAAAGCCGGATTCAATACAATCCCGATAGCTATCGGGATTGCCAACTTTGCATTTTCTGATCATACAGATAGATAAAAAACCTTAGCGCTCTTTGCGGTTAATTACATCAATAATTGTAAATCATTTTGACAAAGTATACGTTAGCTACAATATCTTTTTCTCAAATAAATCTACAACATCTTCCTGTCCAACTTGTAAATTCCAGATATGAAAACCTAATGCGGCGGCAGAGTCCGTGTTTTCTTTTTTATCGTCTACAAACAAAGTTCGTTTTGGAGATAATTCATGTTTGTTGATCAGGTAATGAAAAACTTCAGCATTTGGTTTTCGCATTCCAATTTCAAATGAAAAATAGACTTTTTCGAAACATTGGTAAAAATCGCTATAGAATGAAATTCCAGTTTTGTTTTCGAAAGTAGCAATATGAATCGAATCAGTATTGCTCAATAGAAATAAGCGGTATTTTTGAGAAAGCATTTGTAGAAATTCTAATCGATACAAAGGGAAATCTGCAAGAACAGCATTCCATGCTTTTAATATTTCTTCAGTTGAAGCGTTTGGAAGTTCTTTTTGAAATCCGGCCAAAAAATCATCATACGAAATATCCCCGGTTTCGAATAAAAGATTCAAACGATCTAATTCAGTATTCCACTCCGTCATGCCTAATTGCTGCAATCCTGAAATGGTTGCTTGTTTATCTAAATTGATAAAAATATCTCCAAAGTCAAAAATTATAGTATCAATCATGATTTCTAATGTTTAGTAATTCGTCGCTTTGAACGTAACTTTTAGTTGTGTTTTTCTTTTGAATAACCGGTGCTTTTGTTCCTTTTTCGAAAGTGATTTCTCCGATAAAAATTCGGGCTTCATCCCAGATATTTTGATCAATAAAAGATTGTAAAGTTTGTAACCCGCCCTCGATAATGACAGACTGAATTTGGTTTTGATACAAAACAGTTACTATCTGCGGAATTATATTTTGATTAAAATCAATTACTTCAAAGTTAGTGTTTTCTTCTGAAAAGGTTATTTCAGATTTTGTAAATACAATTGTTTTTACACTATTGTCAAAAATAAAACTGTCTTTTGCGATACGATTGTGCTGATCTAAAACAATTCTAACAGGATTATTTCCTGCCCAATCCCTGGTATTTAATTTCGGATTGTCATCGATAACAGTTTGTGTTCCTACTAAAATTGCCTGTTCTTCACTGCGCCATTTATGAACCAATTGTCTGGAATATTGATTAGTAATCCAGATAGGTTTTCTGTCTTTGTTGATCTCTTTTTCAGGAGATAAAAAACCATCCTGGCTTTCGGCCCATTTTAATATAATATAAGGTCTTTTTTTCTGATGAAAAGTAAAAAAACGTTTGTTGAGCTCATTGCATTCTTTTTCTAAGACACCAACGGTTACGTTTGCTCCGGCGGCAATTAATTTTTTAATACCATTTCCGGCCACTTTTTCATTAGGATCAACAGTTCCAACAACAACATTCGCAATCTGGTGCTCTATAATTAAATCGCAACATGGCGGTGTTTTGCCAAAATGACTGCAAGGTTCAAGACTCACGTAGATAGTTGCCTTCTTTAAGAGCGATTTGTCTTTTACAGATCGAATTGCGTTGACTTCGGCATGTGGTTCTCCGGCTTTTTTGTGCCAGCCTTCGCCAATAATTTTGTTTTCGTAAACAATTACGCTTCCAACCATTGGATTTGGATATGTGGTTCCAAAGCCATTTTCTGCTAACTCGATGCAGCGTTTTATGTATTTTTCATGTATATTCACAATACAAAAGTAGTTATTTTTGTTTAGTTCAATAGTTAACGATATAGTTAAGAAACTATCAAAAAACTATTTTACTTTTGTAATATAGTATAGGAATAAGGAAATATGAAAAATTGCATTATCAGGTCAATTAAAAAAGAAGACAATCAGGAAGTTGCTCAATTAATACGATCAGTTTTTGATGAAATGGAAATTCCAAAAGTGGGTACAGCTTACGAAGATCCATATTTAGATTTAATGTTTGAGGAGTATAATAAACCGCAATCAGTTTATTTTGTAGTTGAAAACGAAGGAAAAATTTTGGGTTGTGCAGGTATTGCGCCGCTGGAAAATGGAGATCCTGGGATTTGTGAATTACAAAAGATGTATTTTTTGCCAGAGACGCGAGGTTTAGGAATTGGTTCTGAAATGATGCAGAAATGTTTAGAACAGGCAAAAGATTTTGGTTTCGAAAAATGTTATATCGAAACCATGCCATTCATGCATGCTGCCCAGAAATTATATAAAAAATCAGGTTTTGAATATTTAGATGTTCCTTTAGGAAATACAGGGCATAGTTCTTGTCCAGTCTGGATGTTGAAAAACTTGTAAAATTGCTATGAAAAATATAATACTTACATTTTTGGTGTTTTCGATTTTGGTTTCCTGTAAAGATGATAAACTAGTAAAATCTCAAAAATCTCAAATTCCTGTTAAGACTCAAATTGTTAAAGATTCTGTCGTAAGGGATGAAGATATTGTGGATGAGGATGTAAAAAACGATTTTGAAATTTTGCTGCCAGATGGTTATAGAGATGATCAGGGTAAGAACCCTGCTAATTCTTTAAATAAAAACTGGATTGATTTATTCGAGGAAGCTGGAACATATTATTTAGGGAAGGCTGATTTTACAATCGAAAAAGGATTTGATGAATGTGTTGGTGATTCTTTAAGATCAATTGTTTCTAAAAATAAATCACTTTTGTTTATGGACTATCCGGAATTGAAATTAGGAAAAATAAAGTCTTTGAAATTGGCTAAAAACAAGATCTGGCCAGGTGAAAAAGTAACTTTAAAATTCGATGATACTGACTATGTTTTCAGGGCTGAAGGAAAAGTACTTTCGACTGAAAAAAGAAGTTTAGATGATAATAAGCAAGAGATCTATAAAAAAGTAGAAAACTATAAGCTTTATTTGAAAGCGAATAACGGTCCTGAAAAATTGCTTTTGCAAGTAGAGACTTTCAATGATACTTTTGTTGAATTACTTTTTGCCGGAGATATTGATAATGACGGAAAACTGGATTTTATTTTTGGTGCTAACAGAGATTATGAGGAAACACGTGTGATGTTATTTCTTTCTTCGAAGTCTGAAAATGATGAGCCGGTAAAAAAAGTTTCTCAAATCGCAATACAATTCGATTGTTAACAGAACCCAGATATAAAAGTGTTAAATTAAAGACTGCTTAAATATAAATTCAAGTATAAATGAGAATTAAACAATACCGCACTCAGTTTATTAAAGAGTTATCGCCCTTTTACGATGCGTATGAAGCAGAAAGTTTTTTCTATTTAATTTTAGAAGACAAACACAAATTACGACAAATTGATTTAGCATTAAATCATGAATTGACTTTTTCAGAAAGTGATTTTGTGGTATGGGATTCATTACTAAGTCAATTAAAAAAAGAGATTCCTATACAGTATTTATTGGGTAAAACTCATTTTTATGGTATGGAGTTCGAGGTAAATGAAAATGTTCTGATTCCGAGACCTGAAACAGAAGAATTGGTAGAATGGGTTATCAATGAAAATTCGAAGATTAATCCAGCTAAAAAAATCAAAATTCTTGACATTGGAACAGGAAGCGGATGCATTGCCATTTCTTTGGCGAAAAACATTCCAAATGCACAAGTGTATGCTATTGATGTCTCGAAGAAAGCTATCGAAACCGCTAAGAAAAATGCAGCTAATAATAAGGTTGAAGTCAATTTTATACTTCAGAATATTTTAGAAACGGAGGCGTTAAAATGTAATTTTGATATTATAGTTTCAAATCCGCCTTATGTTCGTAATTTAGAGAAAGAAGAAATTAAGAAGAATGTTCTGGATCACGAGCCGCATTTGGCGCTTTTTGTAGAAGACAATGATGCTTTGATCTTTTATCGAAAAATTGCTGAACTGGCTCAGAAAAATCTGCTGGAAAACGGACAATTGTATTTTGAAATCAATCAGTATCTTGGATGCGAAATGAAAGATTTGTTAGAAAAAATGAATTTTGAAAACATCGAATTGCGAAAAGATATATACGATAATGACCGCATGATTTCTTGCAAGGTTTCTAAAGCGTTGTAGGTGGATTATATAACAAAAACCTAAGATGGAAGATCAAATTGATACTGAACGAAGTTATATTGAAATGGATGCTTATTTTTCGACCATAGCAATTAAGTCTGTAAAAGAACTTGTTGAAAAACGTTTTGAAAACCATGTAAAAACTAATTCTTATTATGATTTTATAAATTGGCATAAAGCTGAAAATGAAATTCTACTGGCGACATTTCGCGCTCCTGATGCCTTACCATTATTAGAAATTTTTGATTGTGTCTTTAATAAAAATAATCCTGAAGAATATGTTTTTCAAAAATGTAAACTTATTCATTCTTTATGGAACGGATGGGTTCCTGAAGGTAGTATTTCAAGAGGAAATAATCATGTTATAGCATTACAATTTGAAAATGCGATCCCGGAAATAGTGTATAGGCTTCATGAAGAAAATCAGTATAGGCCTACCGCACCATCTGATGGTTTTAGATTAGGATTATGTTTTGAAAGTGATTTTCCAATGATTAGCAAAAATATTAAAGCACATTTTGATAAAAAACGCAATAATGAGAAGACTTTGTAAATCTCATTTATAAAAGATCTTAAAAGAATGAAATTTCTAATCTAGCCCCGATAGCAGTGAAAAATCTTTTATGCCGGTGTTCGGGATAAAAGTTTGAAACGAATAGCGGGACTAATGGTTTTTTGAAACAATTAATTTCTGCTTCAAATACTATCAATTTTATTTGTTACTGTAAGCTGAGACTGAAAACTGAAAACTATTCATAGCGCAAAGCTTCGATAGGATCAAGTTTAGCGGCTTTTATTGCTGGATATAAACCTGAAACGATGGCAACGGTAAAACTGGTTGCAAAAGCAGCAAAAATAGCCACCCAAGGCACTACGAATACAAAACTCATTGCAGTTGCAATTGCAAATCCTAAAAGAATTCCGATTATAATTCCAATCAAACCGCCAATTTGTCCAATCAATAAAGTTTCGATAAAAAACTGAACAGCAATAGTGGTCTTTTTTGCTCCTAAAGCTTTTCTTACCCCTATTTCGCGAGTACGTTCTGTCACCGAAACGATCATGATATTCATCAAAGCGATTGAAGATCCCAGAATGGTAATAACGCTTATAATCCAGGAAGCCCAGCCTAAATATTTTGTGATGCCCAAAATACGATTGATCAAATCATCACTTCTGCCAATTCCGAAATTATTTTCACGAATCGGACTCAGTTTTCTAACTCTTCGCATTGTACTTGTAGCATTATCGATAGCTTCGTCTAAAAGTTCTTTTTTAGCAACCATTACGCTCAATGTATAATTGATGTTTGGAGCAGTAAATAAGGAACGTGCAACCTGAATTGGAATTAAAACACGTAAATCCTGACTGTTTCCAAACGTTGACCCTTTTTCTTTTAAGATTCCAATGACTTTAAAACGAGCACCGCGAATAGAAATTATTTTGTCGATTGGATTTACATCTTTCAATAAACCTTTCTCAAAATCTGATCCTACAACACACGAATAGGTATTGTTGTCAATATCAAACTGATTAAAGCTTCGTCCTAAACTTACCTCTAAACCTGAGTTGGCGATAAAATGCTCGTCGACACCAAGAATGGTAATTTCCGGATCTGTTTTTCGGTCAGAATATTTAACTTCTGCGGTTTTTGTAGCCGTAAAAGACAAGGAAGTTTCTGTAAAGGGATATTTGTATTTGTTTTTGAAGGCAACTGCTTCCGGATAGGATATAATTGGATTTACAATTTCACGCTCATTACTTCCACGATTTTTAAGGTTGTTTTCGTATTGATTAATATTGAAAGTGTTTGCTCCCATAGAAGCAAAATTGGTCGAAATAGTATTTTCGAGTGCCGTTACAACGGTTAGGATTCCAACCAAAGCGGTAATCCCGATTGCGATAATTAAAACGGTAAGAATAGTACGCAGTAATTGTGTTTTGATAGAACCAAAAGCAATTCGGATATTTTCTTTAAATAATTTTAGCATCATGACCAATTTGTCACGAAAATACGTTTTTTGTTACAAGTTTGTTTTCGAACAAGCATTATTTATTTTAAAAAACAAGATATTTGCAGTCGATTAGAATTTATGAGGAATCTAAATTCTGCGAAAATCCAATAATCTAAAAAGATCATTTATATTTAAGACTTCAAGCAAAGGAAATCTAATAATCTAAAGATCTAATAATCTAAAGATCTAAAAAAAATGGCTTCAAAACCAAGTATTCCGCAAGGGACAAGAGATTTTTCACCTGCAGAGGTGTCAAAACGTCAATATATTATTCAGACCATAAAAAATAATTTTGAGAAATTTGGTTTTCAGCCAATCGAAACACCTTCGTTTGAAAATTCAGATACCTTAATGGGGAAATATGGAGAAGAAGGCGATCGTTTGATTTTTAAAATATTGAATTCAGGTAATTTTTTCTTTAATAAAAATAAAATCGAATTACCCGAATCCATAGAAGCATTACAATCTAATTCTGCTGAAACAATAGATTTGAATCAAAGAATTGAGTTAAATAAATTTACCGGAAAAATTTCAGAGAAAGCATTGCGTTACGATTTAACTGTTCCGTTTGCAAGATACGTGGTACAGCACCAAAACGAAATTGAATTTCCTTTTAAGAGATATCAAATTCAACCGGTTTGGAGAGCTGACAGACCTCAAAGAGGACGTTACAGGGAATTTTATCAATGTGATGCTGATGTTGTAGGTTCAAAATCATTATGGCAGGAAGTAGAACTAGTTCAATTGTATGATACCGTTTTTACTTCTTTAGGTCTTGAAGGTGTTACGATAAAAATTAATAACAGAAAAATATTATCCGGAATTGCCGAAGTGATCGGAGCATCAGATAAACTGATCGATTTTACGGTAGCACTTGATAAGCTGGATAAAATTGGTGAAGATGGTGTGAAAAAAGAAATGATCGAGAAAGGTATTGCTGAAGAAGCTTTGGCGAAAGTTCAGCCGCTTTTTAACTTTACAGGATCGTTTGCAGATAAAATCAGTCAGCTTTCAAATTTATTGGCTGAATCTGAGGAAGGAATGAAAGGAGTAGAGGAATTGAAGTTTATTTGTGACAATGTGGCAACTTTAGGTTTGTCAACAGCCACTTTGGATCTTGATGTGACTCTTGCCCGTGGACTGAATTATTATACTGGGGCCATTTTTGAAGTAGCAGCGCCAAAATCGGTAGCAATGGGTTCTATTGGCGGCGGTGGAAGATATGATGATTTAACCGGTATTTTTGGTTTGAAAAACATGAGTGGTGTTGGGATTTCTTTTGGATTAGATCGTATTTATTTAGTTCTGGAAGAATTGCAATTGTTTCCTGAAACTGTTGCGGCAACATCAAAAGCATTGTTTATAAATTACGGAGATGCAGAGGCTTTATATGCTTCACAAGCTATTCAAAAATTAAGAAAAGAAAATATAAAAGTAGAATTGTATCCGGATAATGTAAAGGTTGGAAAACAGTTTCAATATGCAGATAAGCGCTTAATTCCGTTTGTTGTAATTGCAGGAGATCAGGAAATTGCATCAAATTCATATTCTCTTAAAAATTTAGTGACAGGAGAACAGGTTTCTGTTGATTTTGAAGGGTTGAAGGCTGCATTGCTGGCTTAAGAGGTTTAAATACGTTACGAAATTAACCGCAAAGAACGCTAAGATTTAGGCAGAGTTCGCAAAGTTTTTAGTTGATTAAAGAAGACGGAGTCCGCAAAGCTTTATGACGATTATTGATAAAATAATTCGTGATTTAGGCATAGTTCACAAAGTTTTTAGTTGATTAAAAAAGATGGAGTCCGCAAAGCTTTGTCATGATTATTGATAAAATAATTCGTGAAGATTCGTGAAATTCGTGGCGAAAAATTAACACAAAGTAAGCTGGAATTAATTTTACTTCACGCACAGAAAACATAAAGTTCGCAAAGCTGGATTAACACAAAGCTTTGCGAACTTTGTGTTTTTGTAAAACTATATTTTTTAAACCTTAACGTTCTTTGCGGTTAATTTTGCAAAGTTTTTTGTTCTAATAGAAGAAGTTGTGTTTTACAAAGCTTTGGCAGTGATTGTGTTACTGAAACATTAGCATTTATCAGCTTAAAACTTTTGAAAATTTGCTTAAAATTGTTGGTGAGAAAGAAAAAAAAGCATTTAATTTGCCGACCTTAAGTTACGGGCGTAGTTCAAGGGTAGAATAGCGGTCTCCAAAACCGTTGATGGGGGTTCGAATCCCTCCGCCCGTGCAACTATAACAGATCAAATAAAAAAAAGCTTCGTCTGAAATAGTCGAAGCTTTTTTTAATATAAGGTAAACTTGAATTAATAATTATTTATAAAGCCGAGGCCAACCCTTAAATTCAATTTTGGTAATAATTTAGTTTTCAATTTGGAACTCAAATATAGTATAAACTAAAACGTAATAGTCTTAAAATTATAATAAATTTTATCTGACTGGTTTTGCTTTTTAAGTAGTTCAGTTTTAATAAAGTGACAATTTGACATTTTATAAGATTTGGCAGTACTTTTGCAATCCAAAAGAAAGAATAAAAAATGAAGTTTAAGAATATTTTTAAAAATAAAAGTAATATGACTACGGAAAATACAGAGTTCGATCAGGAATTAGATGATGTAACGTTAGAGAACAATGCCAACGGTGAACAATTAATTGTTGAAGAATTAAGTGTTGAAGAGCAATTGGCTCAAGACTTGGCAAAAGAAAAAGATAAGTTTTTGAGACTATTTGCTGAATTTGAAAATTACAAAAAAAGAACTTCAAAAGAGCGTATAGATTTGTTCAAAACTGCAAACCAGGATGTTTTGGTAGCAATGCTGCCTGTTTTGGATGATTTTGACAGAGCGATTGTTGAAATCAACAAATCTGATGATGAAAATCTGAAAAAAGGTGTGGAGTTGATTCATGAAAAATTAAAAAACACTTTGGTTTCTAAAGGTTTAGAGCAAATTGAAGTTAGACCAGGAGATGCTTTTAATGCTGATTTTGCTGAAGCAATTACCCAAATCCCAGCTCCGTCTGAGAAATTAAAAGGGAAAATTGTTGATGTTATCGAAAAAGGATACAAATTAGGAGACAAAATCATTCGTTTCCCTAAAGTTGTTACCGGAAACTAAAAAATGCAAATAAAATGTTTTGGAGTTCAGTAATTAGTTAACTGAAGTTTGAAATTATCCTGTCCCGAATCTTTGGGATTGGATGGAATTTATTCTAATTATGAAAAAAGATTTTTACGAAATACTAAGCATAACAAGAAGTGCTGATGCTGTCGAAATTAAAAAAGCGTACCGAAAAAGTGCGCTTAAATATCACCCGGATAAAAATCCAGGCGACAAAGAGGCAGAAGAAAACTTTAAACTAGCGGCAGAAGCTTATGAAGTGCTAAGCGATCCTAACAAAAAAGCAAAATACGACCAGTACGGACACCAGGCTTTTGATGGTTCAGGTGGTTTTGGTGGTGGTGGCCATGGTGGTATGAATATGGATGACATTTTCAGCCAGTTTGGTGATATTTTTGGAGGTGGATTTGGCGGTTTCGGAGGCGGAGGCGGAGGTCCTCGTCGTGCTAAAGGAAGCAATCTTCGAATTAAAGTAAAATTAACTTTAGAAGAAATTGCGAATGGTGTTGAGAAAAAAGTAAAAGTAAAACGTAAAGTTCAGGCTAAAGGAGTAACATACAAAACGTGTTCGACTTGTAACGGTCAGGGACAGGTAATGCGTGTAACCAATACTATTTTAGGAAGAATGCAATCTGCAACAACTTGTCCTACTTGTGGTGGTTCCGGTCAGATTTTAGATAAAAGACCTTCAGAAGCAGATGCACAAGGAATGGTTGTGGAAGATGAAACTGTTTCAATCAAAATTCCTGCTGGAGTTGTTGATGGTATGCAATTAAAAGTTTCTAACAAAGGAAATGATGCTCCGGGAAATAGTATTCCTGGTGATTTAATTGTTGCTATCGAAGAATTAGAGCACGAATTCCTGAAACGTGAAGGTGAAAACATCCACTATGATTTGTACATCAGTTTTCCTGAAGCAGTCTTAGGAGTTTCTAAAGATATTGAAGCAATCAACGGAAAAGTTCGTATTAAGTTAGAAGAAGGTATCCAATCCGGAAAAATCTTAAGATTAAAAGGAAAAGGTATTCCAAGTATCAACGGTTACGGAAGCGGTGATTTATTGGTTCATGTAAATGTATGGACGCCAAAAACGTTGAATAAAGAGCAAAAACAATTTTTTGAAAATGCTTTAACCGACGAACACTTTATTCCAAGTCCTGAAAAATCAGAAAAATCATTTTTTGAAAAAGTAAAAGATATGTTTTCATAAGCTTCGCTTTTTCTAAAATATTTAAATAAGTTTTAAAAAACCCATTCTAATGTAAATTTAGAATGGGTTTTTTGCTTAATTATACAAAGATTCGTTTCGAATTATTTACTTTTACAAGCTCTTGGTCATAATGATCAAACTGAAGCAGAAAATCTTAAAAACAGCATGAGCAACTTACTCGAAGTACATAAAGTCGTAAAACAATACGGTGATTATGTAGCGCTTAACGAAGTTTCATTAAATGTGCCAAAAGGTAGTATTTACGGACTATTAGGTCCAAATGGAGCCGGAAAAACTTCTCTTATCCGAATCATAAATCAAATTACATTGCCGGACAGTGGCGAAATAATTTTGGACGGAGAAAAATTGCAGCCAAAACATGTGCAGACTATTGGTTATCTTCCGGAAGAAAGAGGTTTGTATACTTCTATGAAAGTAGGTGAGCAATGTTTGTATTTGGCACAAATGAAAGGATTGTCTAAAGCCGAAGCTAAAGTACAATTAGAGTATTGGTTTGACAGGTTAGGAATTCAGGGCTGGTGGAATAAAAAAATTCAGGAACTTTCTAAAGGAATGGCACAAAAAATTCAGTTTGTGGTTTGTGTATTGCACAAGCCGAAATTGCTGATTTTTGATGAGCCTTTCTCAGGATTTGATCCTGTTAATGCCAATATTATAAAAGATGAAATTTTAGCCTTGAAAGAACAAGGGGCAACCATTATCTTTTCGACACATAGAATGGAAAGCGTTGAGGAGCTTTGTGATCATATTGCTTTAATTCATAAATCGAATAAATTAATAGAAGGAAAACTAAGCGATGTCAAACGTCAGTTTAGAACCAATAGTTTTGAAGTTGGAATTTTAACGAGTAATGTAGAAGGTTTGATGTATGACATTACACAAAAATTTACCGTTTCGCCGGCAAACTTCAAATCATTAAATGATGATTTGAAATTAGATATTCAAATAGGGGATTCTACTCCAAACGAGTTATTAAACATTCTGACACAACGCGGACAGGTAACCCATTTTGTAGAAAAAATACCGAGTGTAAATGATATTTTTATTCAAACAGTAACTGAAAATAAAAATTAAAATTCGAAAAATTAAATTTCAAATTCCAATGTCGGAGCGATCAAAATTGGAATTTTGAATTTGAAAAATTAAAATATTTATGAGCATCATTTCGTTGATTATAAAAAGAGAGTTTATTGCAAAAGTTCGTAATAAATCTTTTGTTGTCATGACTTTTTTAAGTCCGTTATTGTTTGTTGCAATTGCAGGATTTATTGGTTATTTAAGTTCGATGAAAGCAGAGACCAAACGAATCGCCATTCGTGACGAAACAGGTTTGTTTGCAAATGATTTTGTAAAGCAGAATAAAAATCAGTCTCAATTTAAATATCTCAATTTATCTCAAATTGATACAAAAGCATTAAAAGACAGTATTACCAATGAAAGTTTTGATGGTTTAATTGTTATTCCAAAAACAAATAACTTAAAAGATTTAGAAAGTAAAATTGAGTTTATTTCCAATAATAGTCCCAGTATTTCTTTTATTGAAAAAACGCAGGACGTAATAGGAGAAAAAATAACCAAAATAAATCTTGAAAATGCAAAACTGGATACTCTGGCGATTCAAAAAGCACAATCTGCAGTTAATATTCATTTGGTAAAAGCTTCCGGAGAAGAAAGTCTAAAAGGATTAAATGAGATAAAAATTGGTATTGGCGGAGCATTTGGATATTTGATTATGATGTTCATTATCATTTATGGAAATATGGTAATGCGAAGTGTAATCGAAGAAAAAACGAACCGAATTATCGAAATCATTATTTCATCGGTAAAACCATTTCAGTTAATGATTGGTAAAATTATCGGGACTTCGCTTGCGGGATTGTTACAATTTATGATTTGGGCGATTATTGGTTTAGGATTAATGTATGCGGCTTCGGCATTTTTTGGAGTAAATGTTGGCCCAACGGCAAGAATTTCACCTGAATTAATGCACTCAGCACAACAGGAAATGACAGGAACGGCTCAAATGTATATCAGTGAATTATGGAATCTGCCAATTGCAAGTATCCTAATTGGTTTTGTGATTTATTTTATTGGCGGTTACTTTTTGTATAGTTCATTTTATGCCGCAATTGGAGCAGCGGTTGACAATCAAACAGATTCTCAACAGTTTCTTCTGCCTATTATTATGCCGCTTATTTTAAGTGTTTACATCGGATTTTTTACAGTTGTCAATGATCCCAACGGAACCATTGCAGTAGTGTTTTCTATGATTCCCTTGACCTCGCCAATTGTAATGTTAATGCGACTTCCGTTTGGAGTGCCGTGGTGGCAAATCGCAATTTCGGTATCATTATTGTTTGCTACGTTTTTCCTTACAGTTTGGTTTGCTGCAAAAATTTACCGCATTGGTATTTTAATGTACGGCAAAAAACCAACCTGGAAAGAATTGTATAGATGGCTTAAATATTAATTTTTTAAAGTCGCTAAGGTTCTGAGTTGCTGAGTCGCTAAGATTAGCTTCTTAAATAAAAACTTAGAACCTTAGCAACTCAAAACCTTAGAACCTTATAAAAGAATGAGCAAAATACTAATTATAGAAGACGAAGCATCGATCAGAAGGGTTTTGGTAAAAATCTTATCAGAAGAGAATGATACCTATCAGGTAGAGGAAGCAGAAGATGGAGTTGCGGGTCTTGAAAAGATAAAAAACAACGATTACGATTTGGTTTTGTGCGATATCAAAATGCCAAAAATGGATGGTGTTGAGGTTTTAGAAGAAGCTAAAAAAATCAAGCCTGAAATCCCGATGGTCATGATCTCTGGTCATGGCGATATGGAAACAGCGATTCATACCATGCGTTTGGGAGCTTTTGATTATATCTCGAAACCACCGGATTTAAATCGGTTATTGAATACGGTTCGTAATGCTTTAGATAAAAAACAACTTGTTGTTGAGAATAAAATCCTGAAGAAAAAAGTAAGCAAAAACTACGAAATGGTAGGAGAGAGCGAAGCAATTAATCATATTAAAGTAATGATTGATAAAGTTGCTCAAACCGAAGCGAGAGTTTTGATCACGGGACCAAACGGAACTGGAAAAGAATTGGTAGCACATCAATTGCATGAAAAAAGCGAACGCGCCAATTTTCCTATGATTGAAGTAAACTGTGCTGCAATACCAAGTGAATTGATCGAAAGCGAATTGTTTGGTCACGTAAAAGGAGCATTTACATCTGCAGTAAAAGATCGTGCAGGAAAGTTTGAAGCAGCAGATAAAGGAACTATTTTCTTAGATGAAATTGGTGATATGAGTCTTTCGGCGCAAGCCAAAGTTTTACGTGCTTTGCAAGAAAGCATGATTACCAGAGTGGGTGCAGAAAAGGATATAAAAGTAGATGTGCGTGTTGTGGCTGCAACTAATAAAGATCTAAAAGTTGAAATTGCCGAAGGTCGTTTCAGGGAAGATTTATACCATCGTCTGGCTGTAATTTTGATAAAAGTTCCGCCATTGAACGAAAGGCGTGATGATATCCCGGCTTTGATAAGACATTTTTCGGCCAAAATAGCTTTAGAGCAAGGAAATGTCGTTAAAGTATTTTCGGCGCAAGCCATACAATTATTGCAAGAGTATGATTGGACAGGAAATATCCGTGAACTTAGAAATGTTGTAGAAAGATTAATCATTTTGGGAGGAACTGAAATTTCTGAAAATGACGTAAAAATGTTTGCAAGCAAATAAATGCTTCGCGCAATAGGCTTTAAGCTATATGCTTTAGGCTAATAAAAATTAAAAATAATTTTTGCTTATGGCTTATTGCCTAAAGCTTAAAGCATGAAAAAAGATGAAACTAAAAAAAATAAACGAAAAGTTACAAGACGCTTTAATTGAAAATGGTTTAACGGAAGCAAATGTTTTGCAGCAGGAAACTTTTTCGACTATAAAAAGTGGTGCTGATTGTATTATTCTTTCTCCGGCAGGAAGCGGAAAATCGACTACGATTGTAATAAATGTAATTCAGCAATTAACCGGGCATACAGAAGAATCGCCCCGTGCCTTAATTTTTGTAGAAGATAAGGCCAAAGTGTTAGAAATGGAAGCGCTTTTTGAGAAATACGGAAAATATTCTAATCTTGAAGTTTATGGCGTACACGACAAAGGAGATACTGATTATGATAAAAACTATATTTCGACCGGAGTAGATGTTTTAATTGGTACGCCAAATAAATTGAGTGATATGTTTACAACGGCAGGTTATAATGTAAACCGTTTGAAAATGTTTATTATAGATGATGCTGATCCTATGTTGAAGTTGCGTCACGAAACTAAAATAATGCGTATTTCAAACAGTATCACAAAAACACAACGTATTATTTTTGCTGAAAATTTGACAGAACGTATCGAAATTTTAGCTGATAAAATGATGTTAGAGCCTTATTTATTTGATATGGATGAAGAAGGTGAAGAAGAACTTGATGAGGAAGAAGAGGATATTCAGGAAGAAGAATAAAGTCGCAGTTTTCAGTTTCACTTTACAGTTTTGAATTGAAAAGAAGTGATTTTCAAAATCAGCTGAAAAGAATATTACAGTAGAAATAAAAAATAATAATAAAAATTAAGATGTCATGGGATTAATGAAAGTGTATTCAGGAAGCGAAGTTTTAGCACTTGCTCTACAAGAAAGATTAGAAGAAGCCGGAGTTGAAACAACAAAAAAAGATAATATTCAATCTGCCCGCTTGGGAGGTTTTGGACAATCTGGTTTGGCAGTTGAGGTATTTATTCAGGAAACAGATTTTGCTAAGGCAAATCCGGTTATCGAAGAATTCAGAATGAGTATCTAAAGGAAGTTTTCAGTCTCAGTTTACAGTTTTTAGTCTCAATGAGCACTGAAAACCTAGATTGTATACTGCGGCTAAAAACTGTAAATTAAAAAGAAATGCAATATAAAATGCTAGTGCTTGACATGGATGATACCTTGTTGACAGACGATCATAAAATTTCTGAATTAAATAAAAAAGTACTTCTTGAGGCTCAGGCAAAAGGTGTTCATGTGGTTTTGGCTTCCGGCAGACCAACATCAGCAATGACAGCTTATGCAAAAGAGTTAAAATTAGATGTGTACGATTCGCATATAATTTCGTTTAATGGTGCTGTAATTAGCACAGTAAAAGATGATCTTATATTATTTGAACAATCATTAACTCCGGAACAAATTCATGATTTATACGATTATAGTGTAAAGATGAAAACGCATATCATTACTTATATTGATGGAGAAATTGTTAGTGAAACTGATTCTGAATATATCGACATCGAAAAAGAAATTACGGGATTACGACATAATAAAGTGCCTGATTTTAAAGCAGCAGTTACAAAGCCTGCCGTAAAATGTATTTTATTAGCAGAACCTTCTTATCTAAAAGAGGTAGAGAAAGATTTAAAAATAGCAATGCCTCATTTGAGTGTTGCAATGTCTAAACCTTTTTTCTTAGAGGCAGCTCAAAATGGGATTGATAAGGCGGCGAGCCTGAAACTTTTGGCTGAAAAGTTAAACATTCACCAAAGTGAAATTATTGCAGTAGGAAATGCAGGAAATGATCTTACTATGATAGAATATGCAGGACTTGGAGTTTGGGTTGATAATGTTACGCCGGAACTGCGTGACAGAGCAGATGTAATTGTGGCTTCGAATAATAATGACGGTGTTGCGGAGGTAGTGCAGCGTTATATTTTAAATTAAATTAAATTTATTTGAGATGAGAGAACCAATAGAAACCGAACGTTTGATTTTACGAGAATTGACAGCGTCAGATGATAAAGGAATGTTTGAATTAGACTCTAACCCTAACGTACATGTTTTTGTTGGTAAAAAACCGGTAAAAGATATTGACGAAAGTCGCTCTCATATCAAAAATATTCAACAGCAATACAAAGATTTTGACGCAGGCCGTTGGGCGGTTATTCTAAAAGAAACCGGAGATTTTATAGGTTGGTCAGGAATAAAATTCATTACAAATGAAATCAACAATCATAAAGATTTTTATGAAATAGGATATCGTTTTATCGAAAAACATTGGGGAAAAGGATATGCTACTGAAGCTGGAAAAGCTTTTATAGATTATGCTTTTAATGTAATGAAAGTAGAAACACTTTATGCGTATGCAGATGAAGGGAATGAAAACTCCAGAAGAATATTAGAAAAGTTGGGTTTGCAGTATGTAAACTCTTTTGAATATGAAGGAGAGTTGGAAGTTTGGTATGAATTAAAAAGTCCAAACTTATAAAATTATTCTAGGAAATGCGTTCTAAATCTTTGTACTCTTATCTCGTTAAGATTTACAAAGATTTAGAAAACAGCTCGTAGTTTCTAATACTTAAGTTAGATATTATTTTTTAGCTACAGAAACAAAATATTTATTTCCGTCACCCATTGTCAGTTTAACACGTTCATCGCAAAGATCGATTGCAAAATTGGCACTTTCGTAACAAGTACAAGTAGTATTTTTGTCTTTAGACATTTCAGTTTTGCAATTGTTATTTTTAAAAGTTGACAATTGTGGTGTGTATAAGCTCACTAAATCAGTAGAAGCTGTTACTAAAGAAATAATACTTGCTGAATTATTATTAGTAATTCTGTAAACAATTCTATCAGTATAATTTACTTCATTTACAGTTACTTTACGAATATAAGTGTAAGCAGTCGAGCCTTCACTCGGTTCTTTTACTTCAAATTTAAATCCAACCGCACGAATTGCAATATCAAATTGAGATTGAGAGTTTAAACTCGCCCAAGTTGTCAATGTACTAATAGAAGGAAATGGATTAGCAGCTGGAGCAGTATTTTGCGCTTGCGAGCTAAAAAGGGTTAAGAACATCAAGCAGATTGTGGGTAAAAATGCTTTCATATGGATTTTTAATTTATAATTTTGCCTACTCTTTCTGGTTTTCGGCCTTCCCATTTTTTATAACAACAAAACAACAACATAACGAGGGAAAATCAAAATTGTTATGAGCAATTTATTGTTTAAATAATAAAAATTTATAGAAACATTTTTAAGGAAGTGAAATTACCTTTAAAAATGATTTAAACAAAGTTAAATGTAAGAAAATTTGAATTTAATCTTGTGAAAAACGTATTTAATCGATGTTATTTGCATTTAATCGATGATTTTGTCAATTTATTCTTATTGAAAAAAAAGTATCAGTTTTTTGCAGATAAAATTTATTAACTGCTCTTAAGGTTTATTTGTGTTTTTTTATGAAGTCCTGAAATACATGTTTCGTTCAAAATATTGATATATAGTGTATTATTGATTTTATTTTAAAGAATATTGTACGTAAATTTGCAAACTCTTTAAAAGAGATGTAAATATAATATCTTACTACTTAAAACGTAGTTTATTCCCATGGAAAATAGAAAAAAAGTTGCCTTTTATACGCTTGGTTGCAAACTGAATTTTTCAGAAACTTCTACAATTGCCAGAAACTTTAATGATGAAGGTTTTGATCGTGTTGATTTTGAAGAAATAGCAGACATTTATGTCATCAATACCTGTTCTGTTACAGAGAATGCAGATAAGCAATTTAAGCAGGTTGTAAAAAAAGCAATGAAACTGAATGATAAGGCTTTTGTTGCAGCAGTAGGTTGTTATGCACAACTAAAACCTGAAGAATTAGCAGCAGTTGATGGTGTTGATTTAGTTTTGGGTGCTACCGAAAAGTTTAAAATTACCGATTATATTAATGATTTGAGTAAAAACGACATGGGTGAAGTTCACTCATGCGAAATTTCTGAAGCTGATTTTTATGTTGGGAGTTATTCTATTGGAGATCGTACCCGTGCTTTCCTAAAGGTTCAGGACGGCTGCGATTATAAATGTACTTATTGTACGATTCCGTTAGCAAGAGGGATTTCCAGAAGCGATGCTTTAGAAAATGTCCTTCAAAATGCCAAAGAAATTTCGGCTCAAAATATAAAAGAGATTGTTTTAACCGGAGTAAATATTGGTGATTACGGAAAAGGAGAATTCGGTAACAAAAAACACGAGCATACATTTCTTGATTTAGTTCAGGCTTTAGATAAGGTGGATGGAATTGAGCGTTTGCGAATTTCATCAATTGAACCTAATTTGCTGAAAAATGAAACAATAGAGTTCGTTTCTAAAAGCCGCACTTTCGTACCTCATTTTCATATTCCGCTACAATCAGGAAGTAATGATATTTTAAAACTAATGAAACGTCGTTACCTGCGTGAAATCTATACAGAACGAGTAAATAAAATTCGTGAAGTAATGCCGCATGCTTGTATTGGTGTTGATGTAATTGTTGGTTTTCCAGGTGAAACTGATGAGCACTTTTTAGAAACCTACCATTTTCTTAATGAAATGGATATTTCTTATTTACACGTATTTACCTATTCAGAAAGAGACAATACAGAAGCTGCCAATATGCCAGGAATTGTTCCTGCAAATGTGAGAGCAAAACGAAGTAAAATGTTACGCGGATTATCAGTTAAAAAACGTCGTGCTTTTTACGAAGGTCAATTGGGATCTAGCAGAACTGTTTTGTTCGAAAGCGAAAATAAAGAAGGATACATTCACGGTTTTACAGAAAATTACGTAAAAGTAAAAACACCCTGGAATCCTGAATTAGTAAACACATTACATGAAATCAATCTGACAAAAATCGACGAAGACGGAAGTGTTCGTTTAGAGTTTTTGAATAAATTGGCAGAGGCATAGTGTATATTTAAGATAGTTGTCATTTCTGACAAAAAACAGAAAAGCCCTTTTTTTTAGAAAGGGCTTTTCTGTTTTCGAAAACTTTGTCAAAGTTGACTGTTAATTGTATTTTAGAATAAATTATTTCAAATTATTTTTTTTCCGAATCAATTTTAAACTTTCATCATTAGGATCTGTTTCTAATTTATAGACCGTTTTGTTTTCGATAAAAATTCTGTTTTGCAAGTCCTCATTTGTAAATCCATCACAGCCTGTTTGAACTGAAAAAGTTTCTATAATTTGTTTCCACTCTGAATTTTGTAAAGAGTAAGTCGTCATAGAATAATTGCATCCGTTCATAGGAGCCTGAAAAACTGAAAAATCATCTTTTCCATCATTGTTTAAGTCGCCTTCATTAATAAGAGTCGCTTCGCAACAATTAATAGGTATCGGTTTTAAGGATGCATTGCTAAAAGTAATCGTATACTCGTCCGGAGTTCCGTCTTCTATAGGATTTCCTTCTCCTTGTTTTGTTTTTGTAACAGTCGCAAACTCATTTTTCCCGTCACCATCAAAATCACCTTCGATTTTTGTACCCACCAAAAGTTTACTTGTTTTTTCTTCTTGCGAAGTTGTACTTTCCGTTTTTACGGAAACAGAATCTTTGTTTGAGATTTCAGGATTTACATCCTCAGTTTTGCTTTTCTGAAAGCAGGAAACCAAGAGAAATAATGCGGGTAAGATAATAAGTTTATTCATATTCTATTTCTGACCTTCCGGAATCACCAATTTCAAAGAATTAATATAATCCGTATCAAACTCAATAACTCTGATTTTCTCCGGATTAAAACTCAGTTCGCCACCAAACTGACCTTTTATGTCCAGAAAGTCGATGGTCAGTTCTTCGTCATTCAATTCTATAAGTTTCCCTAAATAGGCTGATTTTGCAGATTTTTTAGAAATCTGAAAAATACCATATTTAGTATTTACATAATTTAGGATAGTGCTTAAATCCCTAATCGGAATAATATCTTCGGCATTTGTTTTTAGACCTTTAAGGCGAATAACTTTTTCTGTAAATTCAAGATCTTGATCTCTGTGAACGGCTTCGATATTTTTGTTTTTCAGAATTACAAAACCATCTAATATAAAATCTTCAGGATTGTTTCTTAGTAAAATCCAATCGTCAGAGTAGTCAATAAGAAAACCGGTAAAAAGTTCTTTTTTATCTGTAAATTCTATTGCAATTAATTGTCTTAAATATTGTTCCATTTGGTTTTTATTAAGGCTGTTATGAACTTTGTCAAAGTTTTAAACTTTGACAAAGTTTGTTAGAGATTGAAATTTGTTTATTTTTTTAAGGATTTGTAGACCAGATACTGCTGTTTTTTATAAAAACTCTACGGCTTAATTTCAATTGAGCAATGATTAATTCCGCAACATCTTCAGACTGCATTACTTTATCTGGATTACCATCTGTCAGGTTTAAATCTTTTGCCATATCAGTTGCTACTGTACTTGGTGTTAATGCTGTAACACGAATATTGTGTTTTCTCATTTCCTGCATTAAAGAATCAGTCAGGCCTAAAACAGCAAATTTTGAAGCACTGTAAGCACTTGTTAATGCATTTCCGTTTAATCCGGCTGTAGAAGAAATATTGATAATATCGCCAGTTTGTCTTTCGATCATATTAGGGATAACGGCGCGAGTTGTATAATAAGTTCCCATTAAGTTAACCTTAATGATGTTTTCCCAAGCGTCCGGCTCTAATTCCAGAAACTTTCCGAAAGAAGCAATTCCTGCACTATTAATTAAAATGTCTATAGTTTTAAATTCTGCCAAAGCCTTTTCTACCGCATTATTGATAGAGTTAATGTCAGAAACATCAGCAGATAAAGCTAAAGATTTTACGCCTAAAGCAGCAGTTTCATCAGCCAATTGATCAACATCAGCCTGGGTTCTTGAAACTAAAATTACGTTCACGCCTTCTTTTGCAAGTGCAATCGCAATTGCTTTTCCAATTCCTTTTCCTGCGCCGGTAATTAGGGCATTTTTATTTTTTAAGTCTGTCATGATTTATTTTTTAGAAATGCAAAAAGCATCATTTTAGTTACACAAAAATACAGTTTTTGCTTCCTAAAACGATGCTTTCAGTTATTTTCTTAATCTAAGTTTAACAACTTTTTTATTCTTTGAGTACCATGTCAATACACATAACAGCTGCAAGGATTAATTGTCTCAGCGGACTATCCGTGGCAACGGTTTCTTCGACTTTTAATACATAATTATCAGCACTGGTAAAAAACTCTTTACCCATTCCTGCCCATTTTTTACTGACCTGAGCCAATTGTTTATTTTCATGATTGAATTTAAAATCCCAACCAGTCCATTTTCCCTGAAGAGTTGCGGCAGTTCTTTCGTTTTGGTCCAGAATTTCGAACTTTCCTCCAATAGACAATAGTTTTTGTTTAAATGTTCCCACCAAACGATCTTTCTCGTCAAAAACTTCAACAGTCGAGCGAAACCATGCAATACCGCGTTTTACTGAAATTAATTTTTCTCCCGAAGCAGTGGTGATTTCGATATCAAAAGGCGTCATTCTTTTGTAGTCAGTAAAACGAAATACTTTTGTAAAGAAACCCAAGTTGTTTTCTCTGCAATTCATTATAATCTGATTGGTTGCAGGATCATAAATGTCATAATTATTAGCCGCTTTAAACATTCCGATATGTTCTTTTACAAGAAATAGATTCTGATTTAATATAGGGTTCATTATTTTTTTTGAAATTGATTTGTAAATATTTTTACCTGAGTAAATTTTGAAGGATTTTCAAAAGGAGTTCAAATGTAGAAAAATATTGGCAGGTAATAGGATATTAAATTTGGAATAAAGCTTTACAAATTAAAACCTATCACCTTATTAGTTTTTCTTTTTTGTTGTAATAACTATCGCTCCATTTATCGCCTTATTTCCATAAATAGAAGTTGCATCAATTCCTTTGAGAACTTTAATGTTTTCAATATCATTTGGGTTCAGTCCAGAAAATTGTTTAGAATCAATTACAACTCCATCCAGAATAGTTAATGGTTCATTTATAAGAAGTCTGGATGGTGCACAGATTACTACTTTATTAGTTAAAATTGAGTGTAAGGTATCTTTTGTCGTTGTCTTTTCCTGTGCTTTTACTACGAAACATATAAGCATAGAAAGTGCTAGCAAAATAAATTTTACGTTTTTCATGATGATAATTTTAGATAAATGATTGGCGTTATCTTTATCAAAGTTTTAAAATTTTGGTTTTTCTTTATTTTTCAGGAGTTGGTTTACCTGTTTTTGTGGTAATAATTACAACTCCTTTTTTACCTTTTTCTCCATATTTTGATGTCGCTTCGAGATCCTGAAGAACTGTTATGGTTTTTATTTCCTGTTTGTTTAAGGGTGCATAAGGACTTGTTGGATTCTTGCCGAATAAATCATCCTCAGAATAATAAACGCCATCAATAATATAAAGTGGAGCATCTAGAATTACCAGGGAATCTACATTTTCAGGTTGTAAATTAGGAAGCTCATTTTGCATCATTTTATCTCTTTTAGTATCGTCGCTATGAGATATTGCATTTCCGTTCAGTACAATTAAGGGAGCACTCTTTTTAGTCATTTGCGATTGTTTCTCAGGATAAGCCATTTTAGCTGATTCTCTTTCTATGGTTTTAGAATAACCAAAACTTGCTTTGTCCTTTGCTGCACTGTTATCTTCATCGACAGAATAATCATCTTGTATGGAAGTCGCGCTCACAACTTCGGCTCCAATTTTAGATGGTGCCGGTGCTGCAGTTATTACAGGGGAATTAGCAACAGAAACTTGCGCTTCGTGTACGGCTACTCCTTGTTGCTGTTTGATTTGTTTGTCCAGAATTTTAATGGCTTCGGCTTTTGGAACTATTGGTGAATCTGAAGAAACGATTGCATTGTCTTTTTCCGTTATGGTTTCTTTAATAGCTTCTTTGTCATTGACTACAACTTTTGGATTTTGAATTATCGTTGTTTTATCTGATTTTATAAACTGGAATCCAATGGAAATAAGTAATAAAAACGAAGCGGCAATAGCAATTTTCTTCCATAATGAAATGGCTTTTTTATCTTCTTTTTTATTGAGTTTATCTTCAACACGAGCCCAGACTTTCTCCATTCCCGGAAACTCCTTATGCTCCGAATTTGCTGCGGCTTCTTTAAATTTATCGAATGTTTTATCTTGATTGTCCATGACTATTTTACTTTTTGGTAATACAATTTATTTACTAATTCCTTTAGCTTGGTTTTTGCGGCATTCAATTGTGATTTTGATGTGCCTTCAGAGATATTAAGCATTGCTGCTATTTCTTTGTGCGCGAAACCTTCAATAACAAAAAGGTTAAAGACAGTTTTACAGCCATCCGGAATATGATTGAGTAAATTGAGTAAATCTTCTTCTTCTAATGTATTGATCTCATCTGTAAAAGGTTGCGAAAGCAATTTGACATCATCAAGATACATGTTGAAATTGGTGTTTTTCTTGATGGTAGCCAAACAATGGTTGACGGTTATTTTTCGCGCCCATGCCTCAAACGCCAGAACTTCTTTAAGTTGTTCCAGTTTTGTAAATATGGTATAGAAAGCATCAGCCATAGCTTCTTCTATTTCTTCTTCCTTTTTGAGGTATCGTTTGCAAAGGCGATACAATTTTGGAGCCATGTGCTCATAAACCTGACGCTGAGCATCTCGGTTCATTTTTTTGCAGTTAGAAATTAGCGTTTCGTTTATCACAATTGTTGTCTTTATACTAAAGAGGGTTAAAAAGATAAAAAGGTTGGGACGAGTTAAAAAAAAAGTTTTTTTTAAGGTTTAAAGGTACAGAGGAACAAAGGTTTATTGTAGAGGCGCACAGCAGTGCGTCTTCGTTCAGTATATCTTCGGTTTATTATTTATTGGCAAATAATCTTTGCGGGAGACGCACAGCTGTGCGTCTCTACGGAATTTTAATATGAATTATTTCGTAATCTTATTTTTTTACAATCTTTGTCCTTTCGACCAAAGGGAGAAATCGCACTAGCTTTTTCGCAATCTTGGCATTCCGACGGAGGAGGAATCTCCAAAGAAACTAACACAAAGTACTTCCATAAATGGCTAGCTACTTATGAGGATTTCTCCTTTGTCGAAATGAAATGCGATTATTTTTGTTTTTGATACCATTTTTCTATCTTCTCAATAGATTCTTTATCTGTTTTAGGATTACAATTCAATCCCATTTTAATTTTCGTGTTAGAAATATAAGAGTTCAGAAAAATTACTGCAAAACCGCCCACTTCTCCATTGTCAGTTACAAGAGTTGACGAGAACATATTCATATATCCGCAACATTTTTCTTTAGATCTCATAATTGACATTAAATATTGAATATCATTTGGTTTTACCCATTTATCTGGAAACTCTCCGATCATTGATACAAAATGGAATGCCGAGTCTTTGTTATAGTTCTCTCTAAAAACTTTAATAAATGATTTTGGATTCAAATCTTTTGGGCTTAAAGTTTTAAAATATTGATTTTTTGTATCGAAATCTTTAATATTAAAAGTACCAAAGTTTTCTTTTTTTGTTTGCCTCGTTTTAAAATCATAAAATAAATAACTGCTACCAAAAGAATGGTAACTAGTAGTAATGAAAGAATTATTTTTCTCATCAAAGTTGTTTTACTTAACAGGCAAACTCAATTTAAAAATCTTCGTTTCTAACAACTCCGTATCATTATCCTCACAAAGCAAAAACTCAATTTTATCATTTGATTTTTTATATAAAGTCAATCCTTCGAATTTATTGGTTGAGGTGATTTTTTGCGTGAAATCAATTTTCATTGTTTTAAGATCGATTCGGCCAATGAAACTTCCCAAGATTTCTCCGTCGTCGTAGGTTGATTTTGTGTCTTCGGCAGTCGAAAGGAAATAAATTTTGTCTTCGAGCAAAATGGCATCGGTAAAACTGGAACGAACGCCTTTTATTTTTGGAAGTTTATAATTGGTTGCTACCAATGCAAATTCTTCTCCCAGGTTTTTGGCGTGAATGGTAAAAATGGTGTTTTTGTTTGTGATTCCATTTCCGCGATTGAATAAATACCAGTTTTCGCCATCGAAGATTGCGCCTTCTAAGTTGAAATCTTCAGGTTTTATTTCGCCAAAACTTTGCATTAAGCCATATAAATCAACGAGATTGTTTTTCTGTAAAACAGTTTTGCTTTTTAAATCAAACTCAATCATTTTGTTTCGGTTTTCGGTAGAGCCGGAACCAAAAACATAAAGTGTATCGTTATGATGCGTTAAGGATTCAAAATCAGGTTTTAAATTTTTTGGGGTATTTTGCGTTGGATTGTCAATTAAAGCATGTTGGTTTAATTGCTGATTTTGCATATTGTATTCGTATAAAAATCCGCTGTTATCACCAATAATATATAGTGAATCGTTATTTAAAAATAATCCTGATGCCGAACCGATTCCGATGATTTGAAATAATATTTCTAATGTAAATTTTTCCATGAAATGTTTTGTTTTGAATACTTAAAGCCCAGCCCTGATAGCAATGAAAATACTTTGAGAAGAAATTGTATTTTTTCCTGACAGAACAAAGCGACCGGAGGAAGCTCTTGTTATGGCTTGGTAAAAAATAATTTATAGAAAAAGTATTACAATGAATAGCAGGAATATGCTTCGTAAAATTAGTATATTTACTATTATAAAAACTCATAAATTATGAAATCTATAGACCCGAATGATTTTAAAGTTACAGATAAAATAAAATTATCTAAGATTCCAACTTTGTTGAAAGTAAAAGGAGATGATGATGAAAAGATTGAAAAACTGGATAAAGTACAATCTAAATTAAGCAAACAGCAAGATAAAATGTATGCGCATAACAGGTATGGCGTTTTGATATGTTTGCAAGGCATGGATACTTCGGGAAAGGATAGTTTGATTCGTGAGGTTTTCAAAGAGTTTAATCCACGTGGTGTTGTGGTGCATAGTTTCAAAACGCCAACTTCGACTGAGTTAGAACATGATTATTTGTGGCGACATTATATGGCTTTGCCGGAAAAAGGGAAATATGCGATTTTTAACCGTACGCATTACGAGAATATCCTGGTGACACGCGTGCATCCTGAATTTATTCTGGCAGAAAATTTACCGGGAATTGAAAGTGTTGAGGACATTCCGAAGGATTTCTGGAAGAACAGGATCGAACAAATTAATAATTTTGAAAAGCATATCACGCAAAACGGAATTATTGTTCTTAAGTTTTATTTGCACCTGAGTAAAGAAGAACAGCGCCAAAGATTATTACGACGATTAGAAAAAGAAAAACATAACTGGAAATTTTCTTTGGCAGATTTAAAAGAACGCGGACATTGGGATGAATATCAGGAATATTATGAAGAGGCGATAAATAAAACTTCGACCAAAGATGCTCCTTGGTATGTTGTTCCTGCAGATGATAAAGAGATGGCGCGCTATATTGTAGCCCAAATCATTTGGGATACTATGCAGAAACATACAGATATTAAGGAACCGGAACTGCCTGAGAATATAAAAGAAAATATTGGAGTTTATAAACAACAACTAGAAAACGAGTCTTAGAAATAAGGCTCTTTTTTTTGTTTGTATGTTATTGCAGTTTTATGAATGTTTTGTAGTACTAAATTAATGTTAATTTTTTTAAGGCTTTAGTTGGCTTTTTAATTGTAGTCTTGTTTTTTTGATAATATGAAAGTCATTTTAAGTTAAAGAGCAGGGCTTTACTTTGTAAAAAAAATAAAACCAATTTTTAGCTAATGAAAAGAATTATTTTACCCCTAATTATTTTGGGTTCGTTGATTACATCTTGTAATAACGATTCTAAAGACGAAACGGAAGCAACTAGTGTTGTATTGAAGGACCAATCTGTAACGCCAAGTTTATTGAAGGCAAAACCAGGTTTTGAGAACCTGAAGATTTATTCTCTTTTTAGTTCAGATGATGTTTTTCCGGATAGTCCAAAATTTGTTTTTGGAGGTTCTGCAGATGGTTCAGGTTTATTGAAAAACACTGATGGAACATTTACTTTTTTAGTAAACAACGAAGACAACTTTGCAGTTTCCAGAATTACACTTGACAAAACATTCAAACCTACCAAAGGGGAGTATTTGTTGAACTCGAGCGGAGGAACCTGGAGATTGTGTGGTGCAACGATGGCAACAAAAGAAGAGCATGGTTTTGGTCCTGTTTATTTGACTTGTGGAGAATCCGGAGAAGAATCCCGTACACATGCTTTAGATCCTTACGGAAGTGCGGGTTCAGCATCTGTGTCTAAAGAATTGGCAGGATTTGGCCGTTTAAGTGCTGAGAATGCTTTGCCATTACGTGCTACAGCTTATAAGGGAAAAACTGTAGTGGTAATTGGTGATGATGATTCCGGAACTTACGGAGGTCAGGTTTTTATGTATGTGTCGAATGCTGTTGGTGATTTGACCAATGGTTCTTTATACATGCTAAAAAGAAATGATAACAATCAAAGAGAAAAAGACATGGAAGTGAGTAAAACATATCCAGTTTCTTTCGTAAAAATTGATAATCATACTACTTTAACCGGTGCTCAGATCAATACAGCTGTAAATGTTTTGAAAGCAGTTAAATTTGGTCGTGTAGAAGATTTAGATTATCGCAAAGGTGGCGCTGCTGCAGATCGTGAATTATATTTTAATGTAACAGGACAAAATACAACCGGAACAAATGCAGATGGTTCAAGAACGAAATACGGCAGAGTTTACAAATTAAATCTTGATGCTGCTGACCCATTAAAAGGAACTCTTGAGGTAATTCTTGATGGAGATAACCGCTCTGGAATTGCAGGTAAATTTCAAAACCCGGATAATATTTGTGTGACTAAAAATTATGTATACGTTCAGGAAGATGCAAACGGATATGGCGATGAAACTCATGATGCTTATATTTATCAGTACAATATTGCTACAAAAGATCTAAAAGTTGTAGTAGAACTAGACCACCGTCGCACTCAGGCCGATGCTGCAAAATATAACGTAGGCGGAATTTCGAAATTTGGAGATTGGGAATATGGTGCTTTAATCGATGTCTCTGATCAGGTTGGTATTCCGGATACTTTCATGTTAAGTGTTCAGCCACATACCTGGACGGGTACAAAATATTTAAGTCCTGACGGAGGAACTAATCGTCCGAAAGAAGATCAGGCAAGTCAAATTTTAGTACTTAAAGGTTTAGCAAGATAAATTTTAAGTCATTATAAAACAGTCATCCACTATTTCTATTTGAGATAGTGGTTTCTGTTTTTATCAATATTCCTCTTTTAATCGTTATTACATGAAAAAAATATACTGTTTGTTGTTATTGGTACTATTTATTGGTTGCCATAAAAAAAGCAAACATCAGGAAGTCAATGAATTATTTCAGTCTGATATTACTTTATTGATAGAAAAAGTAGCCAAACTTAAATATTCCGTACAATCAGATTCTACTGAAACACAAATTCAGAGACAATTTCTCGAAGCACATCAAAGTTATAAAAAGGTCGAAATGATCAGTGAATATTATTCACCGGCGGTTTCTAAATCTATCAACGGCCCGGCAATCCCTGAGTTCGAAGAAAATGATAAAGTGACTGTTCCGCCTGAAGGTTTTCAGGTTATTGAAGAACTGGTTTTTCCAAAATACAATAAAGAGAGTAAGCAAGAACTGTTACAGGAATTGGGTGTTTTATCGGCTAATTTAATTCGGTTAGAAAAAGTTTCAAATTCTAATGAATTGACAGATGCCCATGTTTTTGATGCAATGCGACTAGAAGTATACCGAATTATCTCATTAGGAATTACCGGTTTTGATTCGCCTGTGGTACTAAATTCACTTCCCGAAGCGTTGGTATCTCTGGAAGCAATCGAAAAATATTATCAGCTTTATCTGGAAAATAAATCAATTTCGAATAGTAAACAAGTACTCGGGATTCTTGAAAAAGGGAAAAAGTATTTAAAAGAAAATACCAATTTTAATGCTTTCGATCGCGCATATTTTATCAAAGAAATTTTAAATCCGTTAAGTAAAGGTCTTTATAAAACTCAATCCGAATTAGGAATTCCGTTAATGAAAGAGCAAAGAGGTCTGAAAGTAACTGCACAAATATTGTTTGATAAAGATGCTTTTGATCCGGAAGCATTCTCTGGTTTTGCGGATTATCAGACTACGCCCGAAAAAATTGCTTTAGGAAAAAAGTTATTCAATGATCCAATTTTGTCCGGCAACAACACGCGTTCCTGCGCTTCGTGCCATCATGCCGAAAAAGCTTTTACAGACGGATTGGAAAGAGCAGTTGCATTAGACGGAAAATCGATGATTCAGCGCAATACGCCAACATTAACCAATATTGCATTTCAGCGTGTATTTTTTGCAGATTCAAGAGTAAGTTATCTGGAAGATCAGGCTGTAGCTGTTATCAAAAACGAAAACGAAATGCACGGTTCCCTGGAGAAATCGGCTTTGGCAATTCAAAAAAAGCAAGATTATGTAAATGACTTCAAAAAAGCTTTTCCAAAAGGCGGCATCAACGAATTTGCGATCAAAAATGTTTTGGCATCCTATATTCGTTCGTTGAGTCATTATGATTCAAAATTTGATGCTTATATGCAAAACGGGGCAACTTTTACAGAAAATGAAAAAGCAGGTTTTAATTTATTTGCCGGAAAAGCCAAATGTGCGACTTGTCATTTTATTCCGCTTACCAACGGAACTGTTCCTCCAAATTTTGACCGGTCTGAAAGTGAAATTTTGGGTACTCCTAATAAAGCTAAAAAACTCGATGGAGATTTGGGGAAGTTTGTCATCACACAAGCAGCAATTCATAAATATTCATTTAAAACGCCAACGATTAGAAACATAGAACTTACAGCTCCGTACATGCACAATGGTGTTTATACAACTCTGGAAGAAGTGATTGACTTTTATGATCAGGGAGGTGGACGAGGTTTAGGATTTGACGTGCCGAACCAAACTTTACCAGAAGACAAATTGAATTTATCAGATCAGGAGAAGAAGCAACTTATTGCTTTTATGAAAACGTTGACGGATAGTAGATATTTAGAGAATAGAGTAAAGAGAATAGAGGATAGAAGCAAGAGTAAAGAAGTAAGAGTAAAGAAGTAAGAGTAAAGAAGCAAGACTAAAGAGTAAGGAGAATAGAAGCAAGAGGATAAAAGTAAGACTGTTTGCCCCGAGTTTTACGAATTAGCACTAATTTTTAAGATGGTAAATCTTCATGTTTTGTTTTTTGAACTTTGCATTCTTTTATCAGCAAATAACTTTACGAGATTTGTGTACATCTTTGTGCTCTTTGCGGTAAAATTTTTCAGCTACCGATCATACAAAGGTATATAAACAACTAAACCCGAGAGACTATGCGATCTCTCGGGTTTATACCAAAAACAAAAAAATAAAATAAACCTAAATTTTATAATTTAAAACCATAGGCTAAACGTAAAGCCACCTGATTGGTATTAAATTTATTATAGTCCTCGTAACGGACACTAATGTCAATATATTTGTTGGCGTACCCAATTCCTGGTGCCCATAAAAAAGTAGTTTGGTTATAATCGTTTGTCACGGCAAAACCAGCACCCACTTCTCCTAAAACATAAAATTGATCTTCCCAGATAAAGGCTTTAAAACCTGCTTTTGCCGGAATAAATCCAAGATCTTTTGCTTCAACTCCATCTTTATCTTTCATAAATAAATTGGTGAAACCTGTAGTCAATGTCAACGATGTACTTTTAGATAAATCATATTGTAAACGAACATCTCCACCAAGCGACCATCTGTAATCATTGTCAGTTGGTATTCCGCCATTCACACCAAAGCCTAATCTAAAACCCTGATCATAATTTTTAATAGCAGTGTCCTGAGCGAAAGTAGTATTGGCAGATAATAAAGCGAAAGCAAACAGGCATATAATTTGTAATTTTCTCATGACAATTTTTTTATGATTTTTAATACTGTAAAAATACTTTCAAGGCCTGAGGGCTTTGTTATATAATTTTTTGAAATTGTTATATAATCTCAGGGTGAATGTAAACAGACTTAATGTTTGCTTATGTTTTTAATAATATCAAAGAATCCAAAGCTTCTGATTATCTTTGCCGACTAAAAAGAATAGAAGTGAATTTAAAACAGTATACCAAAGAGTTTTCATATAATTTAAGATTAGCATATCCTATTATATTAGGAATGGTGGGGCACACCTTAATAGGTATTGTAGATAATATAATGGTAGGGAAATTAGGAAGTACAGAACTTGCAGCCGTTTCATTAGGGAACAGTATGATTTTTATCGCAATGTCGTTAGGAATTGGTTTTTCTACTGCCATTACGCCAATTGTTGCCGAAGGTGATGCTGAAAAAAATGACAGCAAAATTCGTTCTGCCTTTCACCATGGATTATTCTTGTGCACTGTTTTAGGCTTGTTTCTTTTTGGGGTAATTGTTTTGGCAAAGCCAATAATGGAATTGCTGCAACAGCCTGCTGATGTTATTGCGCTTGCAAAACCTTATCTTGACTGGGTTGCTTTCTCGTTGATTCCTCTTATTATGTATCAGGGGTACAAACAATTTGCTGACGGATTATCGTTGACAAAATACTCGATGTATGCTATGATTATGGCCAATGTCCTGCATGTTGGGATCAATTATATGTTGATTTACGGAATTTGGATTTTTCCAAAAATGGGAATTATCGGGGCGGCTCTTGGAACTGTAATCTCAAGAATATTTCTTGTCATGTTTATGCATATTATGTTATCGAGAAGAAATGATTTGAAACGTTTTTTTGCAAATTTCAGTTTTGACGAGATTAAAAAAGAAATGTTGAAAAAAATAATAAGCATAGGATTTCCTTCAGCAATGCAAATGCTTTTTGAAGTGGTGTTGTTTACAGCATCAATCTGGTTGTGTGGTAATATTGGTAAAACCAGTCAGGCAGCCAATCAAATTGCGTTAAGTCTTGCTTCATTGACATTTATGTTTGCAATGGGATTAAGTGTTACTTCGATGATACGGGTTAGTAACCAACGAGGTTTACAGGATTTCAAGAAATTAATCGTTGTTGCTCGTTCTATTTTCTTACTCGCCATTATTATAGAAACTATTTTTGCAATTCTGTTTGTGGCTTTTCATAATTTCCTGCCTCATATCTTTTTGAATATGGAAAATACCGGACAAGTTCTGGATAATGCCGAAGTAATAAGTATTGCGTCAAAACTACTTTTAATAGCAGCAGTTTTTCAAATCTCTGACGGAATTCAGGTAGTTGTTTTAGGAGCTTTACGCGGATTGCAAGATGTAAAAGTGCCTATGTACATTACATTTGTGGCATATTGGATTATTGGTTTCCCAATTTCGTATTACCTGGCTGAATATACTGATCTAAAAGCACAAGGAGTTTGGATTGGACTTTTGGCTGGATTAACGGCGGCGGCGATATTTCTTTATATTCGATTTCATTACCTAACAAAAAAATTAATCCAAAATTCACTTTCAAATAGTTAAATTTGAAACTTCTAAATAAAAGTATGCCACAGATTTTACAGATTAAAATGATTCTTTAAAAAATCTGCGAGAATCTGTGCAATCTGTGGGAAAAAATAATAAAAACAAAAAATAAATAAAAATGGAATTACCTAAATTTTTACTCGGAGATAATACTGATTTTGTAGATGATATTTTCATCATTCACCTTGATTATCCAAGATTTATAATCAACTTAAAAGATGATGAGGTTGAGTTTATGGAAGAAGCGGAAGATCTTGACGAAGCAGAATTAAATGCTGAAATGGAAGGCTTAATTGTTCAGGCAAATGAGTTTTATGACAGAGAAATAAAACGTTACGAAGAGTAGAAATTCACAGTAAACAGAAATTAATTAAATCATCAAATGAAAAAATTAAGTTTTTTAAAACCTATTTTTAATTTCATAGCAATAGGATTGCTAATTACTACTTTAAGTCGAATCTTTTTGTTTTTTCTTTTTAAAGAGAGAGTAGTAGAAACACCAAATTTCTGGTATATTTTTCCAATCGGACTTCGAATGGATTTGATTTTATTGTGTTATTTGTCATTTCTACCAGCAGTTTTAATTACTTTCCTGCCTAATAAATGGTTGAAGTTTACCAATAATTTCTTGGTGATTTATAGCTTTTTATTCCTGTTTCTGATTCTTTTTGTAGAATTGGCAACACCGGATTTCGTTAAACAATATGATACACGACCGAATAAGATTTTCTTAGACTATCTGATTTATCCTAAAGAAGTAGTGGGAATGCTTCTAAAAAGTTATTTGACTTCGATCATTGTAACTTTTTTAATTTTAGGAGTTGTCTTGTATTTTGCTTTCAAAAAAGGGAAAAAATATTTTCATACGACTAGTGCCGAATATAAATTCAAGTTGATATTATTTCCATTAGTAGCTTTTTTATTGTTTTTTGGAGCACGTTCAAGCCTTACTTCAAAACGTCCGATTAATGCCAGTAATGCTGTTTTTTCGACAGATCAATTGACAAATACTCTTGGATTAAACTCTTTTTACACCGTAGCTTTTGCAGCATATTCGATTAAAAACGAAGGAAACACTAAGATGTATGGTAAAATGGATGAAGCTGAAGCAATCGCTCGTGTAAAAAAATACATGATTGCCGGACCAAATGATTTTACTGATGCTGAAATTCCGTTTCTACATGTGCAGCAACCGGATACAATCCTGAAGAAACCTTATAATTTAGTAATTTTTCTACAAGAAAGTTTAGGAGCAGAGTATGTTGGAATTTTAGGAGGAAAACCATTAACACCAGAATTTGACAAATTATCAAAAGAGGGTTTATTGTTTACCAATTTATATTGTACAGGAACAAGAAGCGTTCGCGGAATTGAAGCTGTTGTAACTGGATTTTTGCCTTCACCGTCAGAGAGTGTAGTGAAATTAGGAAATTCGCAACAAGGATTTTTTACTTTGGCTGCAGCCTTAAAACAAAAAGGATATGACACCAGTTTTATTTATGGCGGAATGGCGAATTTTGATAATATGGCTTCGTTTTTTAACGGAAATGGTTTTGAAGATATTGTAGATCAGGAAGATTTTGAATCAGATGGAAATAAATATGCTTTCAAAGGAACCTGGGGATACTCTGATGAAGATTTGGTAACCAAAGCGAACAATTATTTTAAAGCAAAAGGAGATAAATCATTTTTCTCTTTGATGTTCTCAACTTCAAATCACGAACCATTTGAATATCCGGCAGGAAGAATAAAACCTTATGATGCGAAACCGGCAACGGTAAACAATGCCATGAAATATGCTGATTTTTCTATTGGAAAATTCTTCGAAATGGCAAAGAAAGAACCTTATTTCAAAAATACAGTTTTCATCGTAATTGCGGATCACAACACCAGAACTTACGGAAAAAATTTAGTGCCAATAAATAAATTTCATATTCCTGCTTTGATTATAGGACCTGGAGTTCAAAAAGGAGCTTCTTATGATAAATTGGCAAGTCAGATTGATATTCCACCAACATTATTGAGCTATTTAGGGCTTCCGTTTGAAACACCAATGGTAGGTAGAAATCTAAACAAATTAGATCCAAAAATACAAGGAAGAGCAATTATGCAATTTAATGATATCAATGCGTTCAGAGTCGAAAATCAAGTTGTGATTATGCAGCCTAATTTGAAACCTTTGCAATTCGAAATCAAAAATGATACAACTTTAATTCCGGTTAAATTAAATGAAGAATTAGCAAAAGATGCTTTGGCACATGTAATTACAGCAGGGAATTTGTATAAAGAGAATAAGTATAAGCTTAGAAAAGCTTCTAAGTAGCTAAGTAACCAAGGCTCTGAGTTTCTTACTTAGAACCTTTATTAAAATACAATTTTAATAATATTTGAGCAGCTGCAAAAGGTGACATTTCATCATTTTGCACTGCTTTTTTGTTTTGTTCCAGTTGCGAAATAATTTCGGGTTGATTATAAAAGTTCAGTTTAAGCTGTTCGTTAATCGTTTCCATCATCCAGAAATGATTCTGTTCTTTTCGCTTTTCCGGGAAGAAACCAGATTCATTTGTTTGTTCGAAATAACTGGAAATTGTATCCCAAATTTCTGCGATTCCGTCTTTAGTGATGGCGCTGCAAGTGGTGACTTTTGGCTGCCAGTTTGATTTTTTAGGAGGAAATAAATGCAAAGCCCTGTTGAACTCTAATTTAGCCTGATTGGCTTTTTTGATATTATCTCCGTCTGCTTTATTGATGACAATGGCATCCGCCATTTCCATAATACCGCGTTTGATGCCTTGAAGTTCATCGCCGGCGCCGGAAATTTTTAATAATAAGAAAAAGTCAACCATACTATGAACCGCAGTTTCGCTTTGTCCAACGCCAACAGTTTCTATAATAATGGTGTCAAAACCAGCAGCTTCGCATAAAATAATAGATTCACGTGTTTTTCGGGCAACACCACCCAAAGTATCTCCCGAAGCACTAGGTCTTATAAAAGCATTTTCATCCTTTACCAACTCTTCCATACGGGTTTTATCGCCCAGAATACTACCATGCGAAAGTGAGCTGCTTGGATCAACTGCCAGAACAGCTACTTTTTTACCTAATTGCGTCAGAAAACTTCCAAAAGCTTCAATAAAAGTACTTTTTCCAACTCCGGGAACTCCCGTAATACCTATTCGGATAGATTTATTTGCGTGAGGTAAACAACCATTGATCACTTCATTCGCTTTTGCAGCATGTTCAGGATTGGTACTTTCGACCAAAGTTATAGCCCGACTCAGGGATGTGATATTTCCTTTTAAAATACCATCAATCAATTCAGTAGAAGAAGGTTGCTGTCTTCTGCTTTTTTTAATTTGATCGATAGCGGCAACATTCGTGATTTCAGGAGCTGAAATTCCGGCTTTTTCTTGTAAGCTGCCTGATTGTTTTTTTTGACTTGACAAAACGATATTTTTATGTAACGTAAAAGTACAGAAAACAAAAACAGTTTCAAAAAGTTAGTGGGCCACGAATTTCACGAATATTCACGAATTTGTTATCCGTATTGAATTGGATTTTAAAAAAATAATTCATAAATATTCGTGTAATTTGTAGCTATAAAAAATTAATATCCCGCAGTAAAACGAACCTGGTGGTGTTTTGGGTTTTCGGCTTCATCAGCAATAACAACTGCCAAATCCTCTACAGAAATGATACTTCTTTGTTCCTCATTAAAAACAGGATTGTCTAATCCTAAACGGTATTTTCCGGTTCTTCCCGTTGTAATTCCAGCGTGCATTTCGAAAGCCGGACTGAAAAATGCCCAATCCAATTCTTTTTCTTCCTTAATAATGTTTAGATAATCTCTCGCAGCAGATGCCGCATCATGATATTCTTTTGGGAAATCAGGAGTGTCAACTGCTTGTAAGCCTGGCGCTACAAACAAACTTCCCCCACCACCAATAGTGATAAAACGTTTTACACCAGATTTTTTTGCAGCTTCCTGAATTGCTTTAGATCCGTTGATGAAATCATTTGCGTAATTTGGATTTGTCCAACCTGGATTGTAAGCGTTAATAATAACATCATTTCCTTTAAGAGTTTCCGCCAGCGCCTCTACATTAAAAATATCCGTAGCTACCCATTTTACTTTTGGTGTTTCTTTTGGAGTCCTTGCAATAGCAGTAATGTCGTGATTTCTGTTTGCTAATTCGTTTAGAATTGCTGAGCCAACAAATCCTGTTGCTCCAATGATTGCGATTTTCATAGTATATATAATTTAATTTTGTAATAAAAAAAGTTACAGTTTTGTTTAAAAAAAGCCGCTTAGAATTGATTAGAAAAATCTTCCAAAGAAATTCCTTCTAATTGTAAACTAACTTTTTGATTCATATCAGCATACAAGGAACTTAAGTTTTCATTTATTTTTTTTCCAACAGGGCAAGCCGGATTCGGTTGATTTTTAGCGTAACCCAAATTAATGTTTTCAAAAGTCATTTCAAATATCTCTTTTAATGTAATTTTCGAAGGATCAACACATAGTTTTGTACCACCATTTTTACCTTCTTTACTTTCGACAATGTGATGCGCCTTCAGGTTTGCAATTTCTTTTCTCACCAAAACAGGGTTTAGATTTATACTTCCCGCAATATGCTCAGATGATAGATAATCATTTGGGTATTTAGTGAGTAAAGTAAGAATGTGAATCGTTATGGCAAATTTTCCTGAAATCATACTGTAATAAAATATGTTACAAATGTAGTAGGTTTTATGTAATAAAAAAATTTTTAACTTAAAATTAATTTTTACAGGCAATTGATAAATCCTTATTTTTGATGCTTTTAGGACTATGAACAATTTTATTCTTATATTTTTCTTTCTTGCTTTAGGTTTGGTTTTGCAGCATATTAAGCAATTTCCAACCCGTATTTATAAGGTGTTGAATAAGATTGTAATTTACATCTGTTTGCCTGCGATAACCTTATACCATATTCCGAAGATAAAATGGAGTAACGATTTGCTTTTTCCGATAGCTTCAGGATGGATTAGTTTTATACTGGCTTTTGTGTTTTTTCATTTTCTTGGCAAAAGACTTGGCTGGTCTAATAAACTAATTGGTTGTTTGATTCTGACAGCAGGATTAAGCAATTCGTCTTTTCTTGGATATCCGATCATTGAGGCTTTGTTTGGAAAAAAAGGTTTAGAGACAGCGATTCTCGTTGATCAGCCCGGAACGTTTGTTGTGGTTTCTACATTGGGTGTTTTTGTAGCTGCTTTTTATTCAAAGGGAAGTCCCGATACTTTTAGTATTTTCAAAAAAATAATTTTCTTTCCGCCGTTCATTACTTTTGTGGTATCCTGCCTGATGAATGTTTTTCAATATGATCTGGATTCAAATCTTCAGTATGGTTTATTGAAAATGGGAAGTTTAGTAACTCCTTTAGCATTGTTTTCTGTAGGATTGCAACTTACCTTTGATCGAAAAAGCCAGCATTGGCGCTTTCTGGGATTAGGACTATTCTTTAGGCTTATTGTAACTCCGTTTGTTATTTTGGTACTATATGTTTTTATTTTAAAGCAACATTCTGAAGCAATTAAAATAACAATTATAGAAATGGCTATGGCTCCCATGATCACAGGTGCAATTTTAGCATCGACTTATGGTTTAAAACCAAAGTTAAGCAGTATGATGATTGGTTTCGGAATTCCTATTTCGTTTATAACGATCGCTATTTGGTATTTTATCGTTAGTTTTGCCGTTTAATTTTGCTCATTACAAATATGAATTCATCTACACAAAAGACCACGATTGATAGTGGTGTTTTAGTTCAAAAAACAGTTTATTCCGTTTTATTCTCGATTGCATTTGCGCATCTTTTAAATGATTTAATGCAGGCAGTAATTCCGGCAGCCTATCCAATTTTAAAAGAAAACTTTAACCTGACTTTTACCCAAATCGGATTAATTACATTTGTTTTTCAGCTTACAGCTTCATTACTACAGCCTTTTATAGGTTTTTATACAGATAAAAAACCAAAGCCATATTCACTTGTTATCTCAATGCTTTTTACCATTGTTGGATTGGGATTATTATCGATTGCCAGTTCTTTTTGGATGATCTTAGTTTCTGTAGCTTTTGTAGGTATAGGATCTTCTATATTTCATCCGGAAGCTTCTCGCGTTGCTTTTTTAGGTTCAGGAGGAAAAAGAGGTTTGGCACAATCAATTTTTCAATTAGGCGGAAATGCAGGAAGTGCTATAGGACCATTATTGGTTGCATTAATAGTGGCGCCACACGGACAATCGTATGTGATTTGGTTTGTTATTGCAGGCTTTTTGGGAATTCTAATTTTATCCAGAATTGCAGTTTGGTATCAGGATCATATGGCTTTAAGAGCTTCTAAAAAAGTAAGTTTAGAAGAAGAAATCGTTCCTCTGTCCAATAGAAAAATTACCATTTCTATAATCGTTTTATTATTTCTGATATTCTCAAAATTCTTTTATATGGCCAGTATGTCAAGTTATTTTACTTTTTATTTAATGAGTAAATTTTCTATGTCAGTGCAGGACTCTCAACTGTATTTATTCATTTTTCTGGCTTCGGTAGCAGCAGGAACTTTAATAGGTGGTCCGTTAGGAGATCATTTTGGTAGAAAATATATTATTTGGTTTTCTATTCTGGGAGCCGCTCCGTTTACGTTACTTTTACCATATGCTAATTTATTCTGGACTGGCATATTAGCTGTTGTTATTGGAATTATTATTGCCTCGGCATTTTCAGCAATTTTAGTTTTTGCTCAGGAATTAAAACCGGGAAAAGTGGGAATGATTTCAGGTTTGTTCTTTGGATTTGCTTTCGGAATGGGAGGTTTGGGATCTGCTATTTTAGGATATGTTGCAGATAAAACCAGTATTGAATATGTGTTTGGGATAAGTTCCTATTTGCCATTAATTGGTATTTTATGTTACTTTTTACCGAACATTCAGAAGAAGAAAAATTAATTATATTTTTAATCTCAAACAAAGACTAACTGCAGTAAATGTCATCGTAATGATTAGTTTCAAAACTGAAATTTCGTTGGTAATATCTGTAGTTTCATGTTTTCAAATGCGCTTTATTTACCTAAAACAGTAACTCGATAGAAAAAATAGAATTTTAACTTATTTTTAAAAATTTGATGTTTTCCTTGTCCTTTTTTTGACTAATTTTAGATGAACTAAAAAAATATAATTATGTCAACATTAAGATTAGGAGATATTGCTCCGGATTTTCATGCAGAAACAACCGAAGGTCCTATAAATTTTCATGAGTGGTTAGGAGATTCCTGGGGTGTTTTATTTTCGCATCCTGCAGATTTTACTCCTGTTTGTACAACTGAATTAGGAACAGTTGCGAATTATGTTCCGGAATTCAAAAAAAGAAATACAAAGGTTATAGCTTTAAGCGTCGATGGTTTAGAGTCGCACAAAGAATGGATTAAAGACATCAACGAAACACAAAATACAGTAGTTAATTTTCCGATAATTGCTGACGAAGATAAAAAGATAGCCACTTTATATGATATGCTGCATCCTAATGCAAGTGAGAAATTTACGGTACGTTCTGTTTTTGTAATTGGTCCTGATAAAAAGATCAAATTAACATTGACTTATCCGGCTTCAACAGGAAGAAATTTTGACGAATTACTTCGTGTTATTGATAGCTTGCAGTTAACGGCGAATTACAGTGTAGCAACTCCTGCAAATTGGAAAGACGGAGAAGATGTAGTAATTACACCTGCTGTTCCTGATAGTGATATTGCTGCAAAATTCCCAAAAGGACATACACCTATAAAACCTTATTTGCGAATGACACCGCAACCTAATAAATAAGTTTCTAAGTTGCTGAGGCGCTAAGTTTCGAGGGTTTAAAAAGTTTTTATAAAAATGAGTACCTTAGAAACTTAGCGCCTTAGTAACTTTATAGATAAATGTTATAAGGCTACATGTACGCTATCTTTCATTAAATCATTCATTCGTTTTTTATCTCCAACAACCCAGATTATATCATTTTTTTCCAGGATTATATGAGATTCCGGATTTAAAATTCGATTACCGTTTCTTTCAATTCCAACAACAAGTCCACCGGTTTTTTCTCTAAATTGACCAATACTTTTTTGAATAAAATCTTCATTAGAAATCTCTAATTGACGTAATACAATTTCTGTTTCTTCGTGGTTTTTGGTAGCTTCTACCTCATTCTGCAAATAATTGGTAAACTGTGCGATTTGCTCATCGGTACCAATAACACAAATTTCATCACCCGGAAACAAACGTTCATTTTTAGTCGGAATTGGGATTGTGATTTCACCACGCCTGATAAAAGCAATGTTAATTCCCATATTTTCTCGGATGCGTAATTCCTGTAACGTTTTACCGGCCAGATTAGATTCTTTTCCAATATCAAAAATAGACATGTGACCATCCCAAGGCATTAAATTGGCATATCTTCTGTCGATTTTTTTATTTTCACGATCGTTAAGGTTCTTTAAAAAGTGATTCTCAATTTTATGATATTGTTCATTCAATTTTTTAGGAAACAATTGATAAGCCCCAATAGCAATTATTAAGGCAACAAAAGCGACTAAAGGTGAGAAGAAAATATTAAGCAAGAAACCAACAAAAAATAAACCAAGGCTCATTCTTATTAAAATAAGCATCAAAAGAGCGCCACGGTATTTTCGTTCTTCCCATAAAGTTTCCACTTCATTTACTTTTACACGTCGTAACGAAAGTGCCCATAAAAACGGTGCAATTACAACTAAGGTTATCAATGCGGCCAAAGTATTTCCAAATCGTGTGTCAGCTACTAACGGAGCGACAAATTTAGCCGACAATAAAATAATAGCGGTAATAATTATAGTATGCAATATGATTTGTGTAATAGAAGCGCGAAGTACGATCTGCCAGGTACTTACAGATTTAATCGCTTGTGCATTGACACTATATCTGTTAATATTTTTAATCCATTTTTTAGGTAGTTTTCTTTCCAGATATCCGGAAAAAGGATCTGAATATTTAATTAAAAAAGGGGTTGTAAATGTTGTAATGGCAGATACCGCAACGATTATTGGATATAAAAAATCGCTGGTAACTTTAAGTGTCATACCTAATGTTGCAATAATAAAGGAGAACTCACCAATTTGAGCCAAACTCATTCCGGTTTGCACGGATTGTTTAAGAGGTTGTCCAGATAATAAAGCGCCTATTGATGAACTGATGGCTTTTCCGAAAATAGTAATAAGCGTAATAAGTGCCACTGGCAGCGCATAAGTTATCAGTGTTTCCGGATTGATTAACATTCCGACTGATACAAAGAAAACAGCACCAAACAGATCTTTTACAGGCTGAATCAAGTGTTCTATTTTTTCTGCCTGGGTTGTTTCTGCAATAATAGATCCCATGATAAAAGCACCAAGAGCAGGAGAGAAGCCTACATTAGCGGCAAACATAACCATCATTAAACAAAGGGCCAATGATATAATCAGCAGCATTTCATCTGTCAAAAGATGTTTTGCTTTTTTCAGGATTGTAGGTATAATAAAAATTCCGCCTAAGAACCAGATAATTAAAAAGAAAACTAATTTTAAAACGGATTGTAATAGCTCAGTTCCTGAAACCTGATCGCTTACTGCAATTGTTGATAGTAAAACTAACATTAAGATCGCAACAATATCTTCGACGATTAAAGCGCCAAATACAATACCCACAAACTTTTTTCCTTTTACTCCCAATTCGTCAAATGCACGAATGATAATGGTTGTAGAAGAAATCGAGAGTGTTGCCCCAAGAAAAATACTATCCATTTTTCCCCAGCCCATCCATTGCCCAACGCAATAGCCAATAAGGGTCATGGACAAAATTTGTGTTATGGCAGTAATAGAGGATGTACCTCCAACTTTCATCAGTTTCTTAAAACTAAATTCGAGCCCCAGACTAAATAATAAAAAGATAACCCCAATTTCAGCCCAGACTTCAACACTTTTCATGTCAGTTATCGAGGGGAAAAAATCGAAATGATTTCCGGCTAGAAATCCGGCAATCAAATAGCCTAGAACCAAAGGCTGTTTCATTTTTTTAAATATCAAAACAGCAATTCCGGCGGTCATCAGGATTAATCCCAAGTCGCTAATAAGTGGTTGTAAATGGTGTGTAGTTTCTGCAGCGGCGCTTAAGGCGATCATAAAGTGGTATTTTATATTAAGGAGCTAATCCAGCTTTCCATTTCAAACTTTTACTCAAAACGCTTATTTTTTAAGCAGTTCTAGGAGCTTCCGTTGGTCGCTCTGTACCTGCAAAAAAACAGGGCTTTTTTCGCAAAAGGCTTTTCATTGCAATCTGGGCTAAATTCCCGGTATTAAATAAAAAAAAGCTATCTCGATAAAGATAGCTTTTTTTGAGAAAATATTTTTAGTTTTCTTTAAATTCCTACATAATTGCTAGGTGTAATTGCCATCAATTCAGCTCTAACTGAGTCAGAAACCTCTAAAGTTGCAATAAAATTATGAATTGCTTTTTTATCAATAGCTTCGTTAGTTCTTGTTAAACCTTTTAAAGCTTCATAAGGATTTGGATAGGCTTCACGACGTAAAATTGTCTGAATTGCTTCGGCTACAACAGCCCAGTTTTTCTCTAAATCTTCGGCAAACTTAGCTTCGTTCAAGAGCAATTTGTTTAAACCTTTTAGCGAAGCTTCAAAAGCAATAATGGTATGACCAATTGGTACACCAATATTACGTAAAACAGTACTATCTGTTAAATCACGCTGTAATCTTGAAACAGGCAATTTTGCTGCTAAATGTTCAAAAATAGCATTTGCAATTCCTAAGTTTCCTTCTGAGTTTTCAAAATCAATAGGATTCACTTTATGAGGCATTGCCGAAGATCCAATTTCTCCCGCTTTGATTCTTTGTTTAAAATAGTCCATTGAAACATACGTCCAGATATCTCTATCTAAATCGATAACGATAGTGTTGATTCTTTTTAAAGCATCAAAAAATGCAGCAAAATGATCATAATGTTCAATTTGTGTTGTTGGGAAAGAATGGTGTAAACCAAGATCTGTTTCAACAAATTTATTACCAAATTTTTTCCAGTCAATTTGTGGATAAGCTACGTGATGTGCATTGTAGTTTCCTGTTGCTCCGCCAAATTTAGCCGCAAACGGAATATTGAACAATAAACGCATCTGCTCTTCAAGACGTTCTACAAAAACCAAAATTTCTTTGCCTAAACGAGTAGGAGAAGCCGGTTGTCCGTGCGTACGTGCTAGCATTGGAATATCTTTCCATTCTACACTTAATTCTTTTAATTTAGAAATTAAAGAAATTAATGAAGGCAAATAAACTTGCTCAAAAGCATCTTTTGTCGAAAGAGGAATCGCAGTATTGTTAATGTCCTGAGAAGTTAATCCGAAGTGAATGAACTCTTTGTGTTGAGATAAGCCTAGTTTTTCAAAAGCATCTTTGATAAAGTATTCAACCGCTTTTACGTCGTGGTTGGTTACCTTCTCCGTTTCTTTTATCCAAAGAGCATCTTCAGTAGAGAAATTTTTATAGATGTCACGTAAACTGTCAAATAAATTTGGGTTTACGTCTGCTAGTTGTGGCAAAGGTACTTCGCACAAGGCAATAAAGTATTCAATTTCAACTAATACACGGTATTTGATTAGAGCTTCTTCAGAGAAAAATGGTGCTAATGAAAGGGTCTTACTTCTATATCGTCCGTCAATTGGTGATATAGCATTCAATTCGTTTAAAGTAGTCATTGTTATGTTGTTTTTCGAAAGGCACAAATATAAGCTATTGTTAAAACTTCTGAAAATTACCGAAGCGTTATTATGGCAGAACTTGTAAATTAAATAATCGTTTTGAAGATTTTATCCCATATGGTAAAATAAAAACCATAATTGTGAGATTCGTTTTTATGATGATTAGAGTGAAATTTTGTTGTTGATATCCATTTGGTAAAATGATTATTGTACCAAATATCAGGAAAAACGTCTTTTTTTAAATGTCCAAAGATCCCGTACAACAGATTTAAAATGAGATAAATTGTGATGCTTAGGTAGTTGAAGTCGAATATTGTAATCGAAAATAACCAGATAATCCCAAATCCTAAAGTTTCTATAGGATGAAGAACGTACAAACTATAGACACTTGTTTCGACATGAGTATGATGCAGTTTATGAATGGGATAAAACCATTTTAGATAATGGGCCAAAAAATGGAAAACAAACATAAAAAAATCCATTACTACAATGAGCAATAAAGTATCTGTAATTATTGATAAAAGAGAGGGTGAAAAATCTATTTTGAGAATTTCATAGCGATATAATTCAAATCCCAATAACGTTATCAGCGCATTGCAAATTAAAGTTGAGAGTACCCATTTACGATCTGTTTTGTTCAATTTTGTATTATCATATTCAATTGCTTTTGCTAAAACAATGGAAAGCAGTATCAAAACTAAATTTTCAATCAAAAAGAAAATAAATAAACTAAGTAAATTATACTGGGATAATTCCTGTAACCAGCTTTGGAATATCATATTGTTTTTTCGATTTCTAATAGTTTTTCTCTTAAAATAGCAACGCCTTCAGATGCAGGTTTTGCAATAACTTCGACTTTATTCTGAATGTTTGGGATTGCAATAGGTTTGGGGTCAATATAGAAAACGGGTGTAATGCTATAAGTGTACGAAATTAAACCCGCTGCCGGATATACTTGCAAAGAAGTACCAATTACGGCAAAATAATCAGCGGTTTCGGTAATTTCGATTGCTTCTTCAAGCGCAGGAACATCTTCACCAAACCAAACAATATGAGGTCGCAACTGATGGTCGTTTTCATCAAGATCACCAGTGTATAAATCATCGTTCCAATCAAGGATTAAATCCCGATTTTGCGTACTTCTTACTTTTAGTAATTCTCCGTGCAAATGCAAAACTTTTGTACTTCCGGCACGTTCGTGCAAATCATCAACATTTTGGGTTATAATATGAACATCAAAATCGCGCTCTAATTCGGCTAAAATTTGATGTCCTAAATTAGGTTTTACTTCTTTGAGCTGTTGTCTCCTTTTGTTGTAAAAGTCCAAAACCAATTCTTGGTTTTTATGCCAACCCTCAGGAGTTGCCACTTCCATTACATCATGACCTTCCCATAAACCATCACTGTCGCGAAATGTTTTTATGCCACTCTCGGCACTTATACCGGCTCCGGTTAAAACAACCAATTTCTTTTTCATTTTATTCCATTAAAAAGATAAAAATAGGGAATAAAAGAATGAAACACTATACTTTGTTCTGTTAGGCACTAATTATCGTAAAAATAAAAAATGGAATGGGTTTAGCGTGCCGTACGTACCCAATAGTTATCGTTTTGTTGTGTATCCGCGGCACGCCTGCGAATATCAAAAATCTAGTGATTATAAATATTATGTATCTAAAGGCACATTTTAACTTTTGATTTTTTGCAGATAATAAAAGCGTAATTATACTTGTTGTAAGAGTCTTACAAAATGTTTATTTTTATTATCGAGTAAAGCAAAATAAAACTTTCAATGATTCTAATACAGTTTACGGGATTATCAGGTGCTGGTAAAACAACATTAGCTCAAAATGTTCGGCATTTATTATTAGATAAAAGTTATAAAGTCGAAATCGTTGATGGAGATGTTTATCGTAAAACGATTTGCAGGGACTTAGGATTTTCCAGAGAAGACAGATGCGAAAATATCAGACGTTTGTTTAATGTAGCGCAAAACTTTGTTAGAGAAGATACCATCGTTTTAATGTCGGTGATTAATCCTTATGAAAGTCTGCGCAATGAGTTAAGAACCTATGAGTTTGTGAGAACCGTATATTTAGATTGTTCCATAAGTAACCTGATTAAACGAGATCCAAAAGGATTGTATAAGCAAGCTTTGTTGCCAGATAATGACCCTAATAAAATTAGCCATTTTACAGGAATAAGCGATGTTTTTGAGATTCCATCAAATGCAGATTTAGTTTTAAAAACAGATGTCGAAACGGAAATTTTTTCTACTAATAGACTTTATAGTTTTATCATTAGTAATTTATCTTAGTTTTAAATAATTAAATCCTTTAGTATATGAATGCCTCTTCAAGTCAACTTCCCATTTCTTTTTCAATAGATAAATTGCAAGAAGATCTTGTGATCTGCGAAAATGATTTATGGACACCGCATTTTAATACTAATCGATACGAGGGAAAATGGACAAGTGTTTCTCTTAGATCACAATCCGGTTTAATAAATGATATTACGTCTTTCCCAAACAAAGCATATTATAATACCAATTTGCTGGATCGCTGCCATTATTTTAAAGAAATTATGGATTGGTTTCAATGCGAAAAGGAAGCTGTCAGATTACTTCGATTAGATCCTCAAAGCGAAATTAAAGAGCATATGGATAATGATACATCCTATGAAGACGGTTTTTTTAGAATTCATATACCTATTATAACCAACGATAATGTATTTTTTTATGTAGATAAAAAGCGTGTTCCAATGAAAATGGGCGAGTGCTGGTATGCCAATTTTCAGCTTCTGCATAGTGTAGAAAACAGGAGTTCAGAACCGCGCATTCATTTTACACTAGACTGTATAAGAAACGATTGGTCAGATCAATTATTTACGGAAATGGGTTTTGATATAAATGCGTCTTCGGGTAAAAATGAATATTCATATGTAGTAAAGCAACAAATAATTGCAGAACTTTCCAGAAATCCATCAGAAGCCGGGGCTAAAATTATTGCAGATCTACAATCAAAATAAAATCATCAAATGGAAAATATAAATCATCCGCTTTTAAACTGGATCCCGATTAAGTTAATCGAAAAAGATAACGAGATTTATTTTGAATGGCTGTATCTGGCAGACCTAAAATATGACGATCCGTTTTTTGATGAAACGATTGCAAAGTGCAAGAGCCATACTTACAATTCAAAACCATTTAAAGCAGTTAGCATTTTAGAAAACCTTAGAGATTGGTCTAATGAATTAATTTCGGTCGAATTAAAATCGTTGGTTTTTCACGTTTCCCGATGTGGTTCTACGATGTTGAGTCAATCTTTGGCAACTTCTTCTGAAAATATTATGATTTCAGAAGCGCCAATTATTGATCAAATTTTAAGAAGTGATCATTTTAGTTGGGATGAAAAAACACTGCTAATAAAGTCAGTAATAAAATTATTGGGTCAAAAAAGATTTCCGGAACAGCAACATTTAATTATAAAACTCGATGCCTGGCATATTTTTAATGTCGATTATCTAAGATCAATTTTCCCTGAAACACCTTTTGCTTTACTTTACAGAAATCCAATAGAGGTTTTAAAATCACATCAAAAAATGGCAGGAATGCACATGATTCCCAATTTATTGCCTTCGGATGTTTTTGGAATAACAGCTGTAGAAATTAATGAAATTAGTTTTCAGCAATACAGAGTGCTGGTTTTAGAGAAATATTTTCAAGGTTTTCTGGACTTTTACGACATAGATCAAAATGTTGTAAGACTTAATTATAACGAAGGAATGAAAAATGTTATCGAAAAATTCATATCCTATATTAAGGTTGATTATGGTGCAACTGAACTTGATAAAATGTATGAACGTCTAAAGAAACATTCGAAAAATGACAATGCCATTTTTACAGGCGATTCATATAAAGATGAAGATTTACAAATTGATTTTAAAAAGCTTATTGCTTTGTATAAAAAATGGGATAATGAATTTATTACTTCGTAATTAGGTCTTTTTCTTACTTTTTATCTTATTTTTATCCAATGAAAAAGTTATTTTTATTGCTGATCTTTTTTGCAACAGGTTTTTTATTCGCTCAAGTTAAAACTAATGAAAGCATTTCATTTAGCAACAACAACACTATTGCAAATTTTCAATTTTCAAAGTATGATGATTATTCTGTAGATTATCAAAAATATATAAATTCTCCTGTTCAGTTTTCTATTTACAATCCTAAACCTGGTTTTAATCCCATTAAAATTGAATCCCAGAAATATTATTCTTTTACAAATACCAATTTATTACTTAGAAGACAAATGAGTAATCAGGAAAGAGAACCAATTTATCCAGATCAAAAAAAAGAGAAAACATTTGGAGAAGCCATTTTGCATGATGTTTTAGATGCTGTTTTCGATAAAAAATCAAAGTAAAGCAATACCAATTATTTGTATATAACGTATTTTTGCGGCAAACACGAATATAATGATTGATTTAGATTACCTCGCTTTCCTTGAAAATATACTGACTGATAACCGCAAAGAAAGATTCTTAAAAGTACTTGGCAGCCGTACCAAGCATTTTACAGTTGTTGTAGAAGATGTTTTTCAGATGCACAATACAAGTGCTGTTATGCGTAGTTGTGAGGTTTTTGGAATTCAGGAGCTAAATGTAATCGAGCAGCGTTACGGAAAAAAAATCGATAAAGAAATCGCAATGGGCGCCCAAAAATGGGTAGACATTAATCAGTTCGATTCAGTTACCAATTGTATCTCAACTTTAAAAGATCAGGGTTATCAAATAATTGCGACTACACCTCATGAAAATGATTGTCTCTTGGAAGATTTTGATATTACAAAACCAAGTGCTTTATTTTTTGGAACAGAAAGAGACGGATTGTCAGAAGAAATATTAGAAAAAGCAGATGGTTTTCTTAAAATTCCAATGGTTGGTTTTACAGAGAGTTTAAATATTTCTGTTTCCGCGGCTATTATCATTCAGAACTTAACAAACAGATTACAAAAATCAGATATCGACTGGCATTTATCAGACGATGAAATTCTGGAAAAACGTTTGGCGTGGGCCAAGAATTCGATAAAAGATATTAAACGAATTGAAGCGAGATATTTTGAGGAAAATCCTCGATAAGTTGTTAAGAAAAAACTTTTGCTTGACACGCTGGTAATAATTGTAGATTTAATATCGCAATCCCGATAGTTAGTGGGAGCGAAGTGGCAAATTGTATATTTAAGACTAAAGATTAGAAAGATTCAAAGGATTATTTCACGCAGATTCTGCGGATTTAGGCAGATTTTATTTTGATTTAGAATTATATAAATCTGCGAGCATCCGCTTAAATCTTTTTAAATCTGCGTGAAACAATAAAACTTTGGACTTTACGAGATTTATTTTATTTCTTCAGGAATAAAATAAACCCCAAAATACTTACAATCAAAATAGTTAAGGCGGCTAAAACCATTGTTAGATCCCGAATGTTTTTTCCTGCCCAATCCATAAATAAGAATTTGTGTAGAATTGCAAAAGAATAGCCTTCGACCATATCCGAATTTTTAACTACGGCAGCCAATCTTGAAGTTGAAGTTTCAATATAATAAGTTGTTTTTTCGGGAGTGTCATAAGCTAATTTTATCACGGGTAATCTTTTGTTGACAAAGCCATATTCGCGACTATTAAAATCAGTTAAGAGTTTAGAATCTAATAGTTTTGAATTTTCCAAAGATACATGAGGTTCATCTGAAGTTTGGTCCATTTCGCAACAGGCAGCTTTTGGAGCGCCATCTGTAAAATAATAAGCTAAAAACTCCGCATATTGAAAGTCCAGATTTGGTGCAACTTTATTGGTTGAAGCATTAATATAGACTACCTCAGATTTTGGATCATCTTTTTTATTCCATTTTGAATTCGAATCTAATTTAGATGATTTGAATTTTTGCTTTTCAAGCAATTGGCAGCGATAATAGGTCGTGTCGTTTAGCGTAATAATACTCACATTTTGAAAACGACTCCAGTCTAAATCAAGATCGTTGTTCGCAACCGGAATTTCTTTAGTTACAAATGTAGGTTCGTAAATCATTTGCGATAAAGTATATGGATTCCATTTTGTTGTGGCGTGATACGCTCCACTAAAAGCAAATGTCAGAGTAAATAGTGAAATCCAAATTCCAATTTGGCGATGGTATTTTCTAAGACCTTTTTTAGGTTGTAAACTATCTGTTTTTTTGAATTGTTTCCATAATAAACCATAGATTAAAATTCCGCTTAAGGCAGAAAATCCAATGATAGATAATAAGAAAATCATTGTAATAATTCGGATACTATTGTTTGATATTGCATCGATAAACGACCAATTATGAAACGTGTCAAAAAACCAGATAAAAGCCTGTCTTGAAGTCGGGTTATAAGTTGCCAATTTACTTGATGATGTTTCTACATAAACCTGCATATTGTCAGGGCGATCAAAACTGAGTTTGTAAACCGGTAAATAACGGTTTACATATTTGTATTGCGAAGTAAATTCCGTTACAACTTCACTGTTTTTTAAAGGACTTTTTTGGTCATCGAGGAAATAACGCGAAAGCCACTCGGCATATTTTTGATCTCCGTTTTCAAGTTTTTCAGCTGTAGATGCATCAAAATACCATAATTCGCCAATTATAGTTTTCAGCTGATAATAGGTTTTATTATTGAAGGTAACGATTCTGAAATTTTTGAATTGCGTGAGTTCATTTTTCTGTAAAACTTCCTGAATCGAAAACTTCAATTGAGTTTTATCGACTATCTGTGCTTCGAGTTTTTCGTGTGCAATTTCAGGTTTAAAAAAATGCGCCATAAACGGATGCATCAAACCTGATAGTGTCCAGAAAATAACAGGAACGATGGTAATAAAACCAATCGTACGATGCCATTTGTACATGTGCTGTTTTATTTTCTTGACAAACTTTGAATCTTTCTTTTTAGATTTCTTGTCTTTTATTTCTTTGCTCATATTTGAGTTTTTATGATTTACCTATTTTTTTGCTACAGATTAAAATGATTTTTTTACCATTAAGAGATTAAGGAAAATTAAGTTTTGGCTTAATGAACCGTAATATCTTAATGGTTCAATTTTTATAATTTCTATTTTTTTAATGAAAAATTATACTGAATTCCAAACACAAAAGTTCTTGGTGCAGCTGCTGTATAAGTGGGTTGAGCGTTTGCTGTATTGGCTCTTGAAACATTGTAAGCATATAATTTGTCCGTTAAATTCAATACGTTTCCGTATATCTCGATAGATTTCCATTGATAACCTACTCTGACGTTGAATATATTGTAGCCACTGTATTTTATGCTATTAATCTGATCTTGGTAATAGCTGCCAACAAGCTGCCATTCTACAGAAGTTCTAAGATTAGGAAGCCAGTTTGGGTAATAACTTACCTCAGAATTTCCGGACCATTTTGGCGCTGCTGGCATGTCTTTTCCGTTTAAATCCTGAACAGGATCGGTTGGTTTGTCAGAAAGTTTAAAATCGATATAAGTGTGTTGTGCATAAGTTCCGCCAAAACGAATGTTGAATTGTTTTGAAGGACGGTACGAAGCTCCAAACTCAATCCCTTTATGACGTGTTTCTCCTGCTGATCGATAATCAGTTGAATTATCTGCCAGTTTAATGTTTAAAAGTTCATTTTTTCCTTCCATATAATAGAAAGCATAATCAAAATTTAATTTGTTTTGAAAGAAAGAAAACCATCCGCCCACTTCATAATTGTCGAAAGTAGCAGGTTCCAGATTATAATAAAAATCAGCAGGAACTCCGGTTGTTCCTCCGGTTCCGGGTTTAGTTCTAAAAATGGATGTAATTCCGGGAGGTGCAAAACCTTGTGAATAGTTCCCATAAAAACCGGCGAATTCAAACGGGTTGTAATTGGCTCCGGCTTTAAAAGTCATTTTGTCATAAAGTTTACTTCCGGTAGAATTGTCAAGGGCATTTTCGTAATTCACTTTCATATTATCATAACGACCGCCAATTGTGATTACTAATTTCTCTATCGGGCTAAAGCTAAATTGGGCGTAAGCCGCACTATTGAAAATATCAGCAGTATAATCTGCTAATTTTGAGTCCGGATGTTCTGCAATAATTTCATATGAATCGACAGTTTGTTTTCCGACTTCTCCAGGATTTAGATTAGCTTTTAGATCGATAACGTATGACCAATAAGTTACAGGAGAATAATCATATAATGCTCCGGCGACTAATTTTGTATTCAAAAAATCAAACTTTTGAGTGTGTTGACCAATGGCGCCGTAACTTTTAAAATTATTCGAGTTGACTTCGCCTTTTGCAGTTGTTGGGTTTACGGTTGGGCTCCATCTAATTCCGTACGAAGGATTTTGTCCTAATTTATTGTCTCGTAAATACCCTGTAATGTAACTGCTGGAATTAGGGTTCCAGTCATGTTCCAGTGTTAATCGTGTTCGTAAAGCCTGAGATTTTCTATAGGTAAAATTAGATGTGCTTTGATAAGTTCTGTTATTAAATGAATCTTCATTTACGGTTCCGCTCATGTCAGAAAAATATTTTCCGTACATGGTATTACTGATCAATCGGGTAGAAGAAGAGATGTTGTAATCGATTCTGGCATTCAGGTTGTCTTTGTTATAATCAGAATAGGTCATCCAGCCATTTTCCTGCAAGCTTGAAATTCCGGCGATATGAAAACCAACTTTCCCGATTGTTGCTCCACCGGCAGCCTGAAATCTTCTGTAACCGTAATTGTCAGCCTGAACTCCAAATTTAAATTCCGGATCAACAGGTGGTTTTAGTGAAATTAAATTGATTGTTCCGCCAACAGCTTCAGGTCCGTACAAAGACGAAACGGGGCCTTTGACAACTTCGATACTTTGTAAATTAAATTGATTGATTTCTAATAAAGCATTATGATTAAAAATTCCCATTGGCCGAATTGGTAAACCATCTTCCAAATACAAATAATAGGCGTTTGTAGTCATAGGCTGGCGAATCGACATCATGTGCTGTTCGTTTCCTAAGTTGACCATTAGAACTCCAGGAGTTTTATTGATGATCTCATAAACGGCCGTCGCTTTAGTTTCATTAATGGTTTTAGCAGTTATTTTGCTAATGGCAACAGGAGTTTCTTTGCGTAAAGTGGCAGTTCTGTTGGCTGTTATAAAAACATTGTCCAGTTCTTGTGATTTTGTGGTGTCTTTTTCTGTTTTATTTTGTGCTATCACACATTGTCCTATAAGGAATAGGATGAGATATATTTTCTTCATTTTAATACTATAAATTTTAAAAAAGTAACCGGCATTCTCTTAGTAGAACGCAGGAAAAAGCTTCTCGAAAGAATCGAAAAGCAGGGCTAAAATTTATATAAAACAGGAGGGAGGGCGAAAAGTTGAGCTTGAAACCGAAATTGGTTTTTTATCGAAATAAGCAAAAACGGCTGTTCGTGTTTCTATTGATACAACAAATTTGAAATGATTTACAGGAACATTTTGGATATAAATGACTTCTGCTTTTTCTTTCAGATTGTCCTGCATTCTTTTCTCGTTATCAGAATATTTTTTTAAACTTTTTTGAAGTTCACAACGACCGTTACAAGAATTAAAAACCATTTTGCGTTGTACACAAATCGTTTTTGAAATTTCTTCCTGATTTAATTTAAATGTAGTGTAAACAAAGAAACTGCCAAAAGATGGCACCAAAAGCATACAGGAAAGTAATATGATGATGATGATTTTTTTCAAAGTTTATTTCGTTGTTTGTATTTTGTTTTAAAAATTACAGTGTGTAATTTAAGTTTACGCTCCATCTGTAATTTGCTTCCATATTGCCGCTTGATAAGTTTTGATTGATTGGCAACATCACGTTTAATCCAACCGAAAATTTATCTTTCCCGGCTTCTATACCAAATTTGCTAAACAAAATATCGCCTGCCGTATTAGGTAAATCTAAACCGTATTGCTTGTTGGTTTGGTAAACTTCGCCCGCCAATCCGGCTTGCGGAACAATCTGAACTGATTTTAAATCGAACAAATAAAAGAACGTTCCCGCATAATTAAACTGATCTCCGTATTGGTAATTTTTGCTGTTTTCAGTCTTGAAAATATAATTCAATGTTGTGTTCAACCCCAAGTTTTTATGTTTGATTACATATTCAGAAATCACAGGAAAATCCCAACTTCCGGTTCCTAGTTGAAAACTCTGGTTCACGCTTCCTAAATTATTAGCTTCTTTAAATTTTCCCGTCGGGAGTTTTATACCCCCGCCAAGATTTATTTTATGCGTAAAAAACGTACTGTCTTTTTTTGTTTCAAAAACGGTGTACAAAGCCATTACAGTAATATCTCCCAAACCTTCGATGTTTTCAGTTCCGGCTGTCAATGCTCTTTCGTTAAAATGATAGGGAACCAATGCCGAAATCTGAATTTTCTCTGTAACAGGAATTCGCGCCCAAGCCTGAATCGTATTAAAATTTTCATCAATCCAGGGCGAATTGGCAAAGATTCCGTCACGGCTCGTATAACTTTGTTTCATATATCTTAACCCTACAAAATTGTTATTCAGCATTGAGCCAAAACCCATGCTTCCGCCACTTGCTGAACATCCGCAAGCATCACAATCAAAATCTTCCATCATCGCTAAACGTTGAAAGGTGAAGACCGAAATACTATCTTTTGCGGTAAAACTAAAGGCCGAAAACCCAGCCAAAAGCGCAATCATTACTATTATTTTTTTCATTTTAATTATTTTTAGGAGCTGATCCCGCTTTCCGTTTCAAGCTTTTTTCAAAATCCCATTTTTCTATAAGTTGACAAAGCTTCCGTTGGTTGCTTTATAAACTCAGGAAAAATAAGGTCTTTTTTCAAAAAGGCTTTCCACTTCAATCGGGGCTAGGACTCCGGTTTTTATTATATTTTTATTTTTTGCTACTCTTGATAACTATCGTGAATAGCAAAAGTGTTTACACAATCTTGTCATTTCGACGAAGGAGAAATCACACTAGAAACTCCGTAAAGAAAAGGGCCAATCTTTGTTTGATCAACGTGTGTGATTTGCTTCGCCTGTTCGCTATCGATCGGATCTCGTTCCTCGAAATGATGACAAACTTCGGCGATATTTTTTGCCACAGATTACACGGATTAAAATGATTTTTTTTAAATATGATTCTCAATTGCTTTTAATCTGCGTTAATCAGTAATCCGTAAAACCCGTGGGCTAATTTTCTTAAAATTCCGAGAAACGTTTATCAGTCAAATATTGATTATCAGTCAATGTTTTCAGGAAAGCTATAATTTGTTTTTTGTCTGTGTCAGAAAGTGCAATCCCAAACTTTCCGTTTTGTTTTAATACCGGATCCAGAGTTGCAGAGTTTTCTATACCGCTTGCATAATGATCGAGAACGCCTTCTAGAGTGCCAAATCTTCCGTCGTGCATATAAGGTCCTGAAACTTCTACATTTCGTAAACTTGGTACTTTGAATTTGTAATAATCTGTCGCCAATTCGGTTAGTTTATAACGCCCAACATCATTTACCATTGGGTTTACAGCTAAGCCATTGTTGCGAAATGAATTATCAGTTTGTAAATCTGTCGCGTGACAAGAAGCACATTTTGATTTAAACAAATCGTAACCAGCCAATTCATCGTTTGTCAAAGTTCCTCCGGATTCATTTCGCCTGTATTTATCGAATCGTGAATTAGATGAAGTAACCATAACCATAAATTGCGAAAGAGCTTTTAACATATTTTCGGTCGTAATCGCGCCGTCATCAAAAGCAAGTCCAAATAGCTTTTGATACTCTTTGTCAGCTTTCATCATTTTTAAGATGTCGTTCAGGTTTCCATTCATCTCTATAATACTCGTAATTGGAATTATAGGCTGTAAGTCAAGATGGTCTGCAGATCCGTCGTACATAAATGTAGTTTGGTAAGCGAGATTCTGAATCGATGGTGTGTTTCGGGTGCCTTGCGCATTGTCTACACCATGACTTACTGTATGTCCGTGATGTGTAAACGCATTGGCTTGTATGTGACAAAAGCCACAAGAAACAATTCCGTCAGACGCTAAACGTCCGTCGTAGAACAGTTTTTTACCCAGTTCAAATCCTTTTTCTGTTGGCGGATTCAGTGATATATTGTACGCTAAAGCAGGAAAGTTTGAAGGAACAGTAAATTCCAGAGGAATATTTACATATTGGTCATCCTGATTAGAGCAACTCCATAACAACGGAATCATCAGCCATAGAAAATATTTTATTTTCAGCATGATTTTAAGTTTAATAAAAAGCAAGACAACATATTTTTTTGCCAATAATTGCACGAATTTGCACAAATTACAATGACATTAAAATTTCTTTGTGATTGCTCTTTGATTTATTAGAAGTACAAAAAATTCTGGTTTAGCCCCGATTGCAGTAGAAATCCTTTTTGTCCGCCGCGGCGGATAAAAAGATTGAAACGGAAAGCGGGACTTTATTTCTGGTAAACCAAAATTTTTGTGCTCCTTAAAATAAAATTAGTCGTTATGTACGTGGTCAACTTTAAACATAGCCGATATGTTCTGAGTAATAAGCGGTAAGTTCGCGCCGCCCATAATCATTGCGCCCATTCCGCCTGCATTATTGTCAGACAGTTTGATTTTGTTGGTTCCGTCAATGATTTTTGACAAATCGATTTTAAAATGAACTGTTGGTGTAATAGTAGTACGAACCAATGCTTTTGTTGGCAAATCAAGTGTAACCTCAGTATAATTATAATCAGTTCCTGTTTTGCCCGTATGAATCATAAAAGGTGTTGGTGTAGTAACAGTAGGCGATGTAAAAGTACCTTCGAAAGCCAGGAATTTATAACCCGCAGCCCAAGACCATAACATTCCAGCTTTGTCAGCCTGCGCAAGAAAATCGCCTTGTCCGGTAGCGCCTAATTTCCATTGATCTTCATCGACTCCAATCCCGAACTTTACTTTTACGTAATCTCCGGCAGGAATATCAGTAAGCTTAAATTCGTGTCCGTCTGCAGCACCTTCGTCAGCAATAAAATAGCTTTTGCTTTTTGGGTAAGTTACCGTAGTTCCGTCGGCTTTTGTTAAAACTACATTGCTAACAATATATTTGATCAGGCTAATTTTTAATACTTCATTGTTAGAAGTTGTATTGCCTTGGGTATTTAAAATCAAGTCGTTTGTACCAAAACCATTGTCATATTCTAAGATTAAGCTTCCGCTTCCTGAAGTATCGTTTTTATTATCGTCGCTTGAACATGAAATTAGTGATATAGAAATTGCTACAATAGCAAGGGCTTTGTATAAAGTGTTTTTCATTTTATGAATTTTATATAATTGTAATTTTAAATTTTGGGTGTGCGTAAGCACGATTCCATTGTTTTTGAAACAACGAAATAATCATCTCAATAAAGAATTGAAATGCGATTTAAAAAATTATATAAAATAGGATGGAGGGCGAAAAGTAGCAATTGAAACCGAAATTGGTTTTTGGTCTAAAGAAGCAAAAAGATTTTCTTTAGTAGTTATAGGAGCTACTAATTTGAATGGTGTTGTAATTGTATTTTGAATGTAAACAATCTCTACTTTCTCTTTCAGGTTGTTTTGCATTTTCTTTTCATTGTCGGCGTATTTTTTTAAACTCTTTTGAAGTTCACATCGGCCGTTACAAGAATTAAAAAGCATTTTGCGTTGTACACAAATCGTTTTCGAAATTTCGTCCTGATTTAATTTGAATGAGGTATAAACAAAGAAACTGCCAAATGATGGCACTAAAAGCATAAAAGAAAGTACTATGATAATAAACTTCTTCAAGAGTTGATTTCGTTGTTTCGACAGCAAAAATACATCTTATTCGTTTATATCGAATGATTTTTGAGCTTTTTATAAAAAAAGTTTTAGTCTCAGTTTATAGTCCCAGTAGCAGTTTGCAGTATTCAGTTTCAGTCCCAGTCTCAATATGTAAACTATTTAAAAAGACAACCCCGTCAGGTTTTAAAACTGACGGGGTTGAACTATATAAGAATATCAGTCTGTAAACTTCGACTGTAAACTGTAAACTGAGGCTTACTTAACAAGAACCCAAGCGCCAGAAGCGATTAAAGTTTCTGCTTTTTTGAATTTCATTGTTTCTGTTTTACCAGTTGCAACTTCCTGAACTGTTACGGTATCATTACGGTTGATTTTTGGATTGTCTCTCACAATGGTTTCTGTAACCTGACGTTGTTGTGTTTCTCCAGCTTCGCGGTTGATGTCTTCGCTGTTTACAATTTCGTCTTTGCTTAATTTGAAGTTTTCTTTTTGGCGAACTTCTTTTGCTTCGTGAATTTCAGGAACGTTTTGAGCCGGTAAATCACCTTTGAATAAGAATGAAATAACTTCTTTGTTTACGTTGTCCAACATTCCTCTAAACAAATTAAAAGCTTCTAATTTGTAAATAAGCAATGGATCTTTTTGTTCGTGAACGGCTAACTGAACAGATTGTTTCAATTCGTCCATTTTACGTAAGTGTTTTTTCCAGGCTTCATCAACAATAGATAAAGTGATGTTTTTTTCGAAATCAGCAATTAGCTGAGTACCTTGACTATCATATGCTTTTTTCAAATCTGTAACAACATTCAAAGTTTTGATTCCGTCAGTAAACGGAACTACGATACGCTCAAACTGATTGTTTGGCTCTTCGTAAACTCCTTTTATGATTGGGAAAGCTTCTCTTGCACTTCTTTCTGTTTTTTCAGTATAGAATGCTAAAGTCTCTTTGTATATTTTTCCTGTGATTTCGATATCAGTTAATCTTGCAAAATCACCTTCAGAAATAGGAGAAGTGATAGAGAAATAACGGATCAAATCAAATTCGAAATTTTTGAAATCGTTTGTAGGCTTAGTTTGGCTTACGATTAATTCGCAAGTATCATAAAGCATATTCGCGATATCCAGTTTCAAACGCTCGCCAAATAAAGCATGACGACGACGTTTGTATACTACTTCACGTTGAGAGTTCATTACGTCATCATATTCTAATAAACGTTTACGAACACCAAAGTTATTTTCTTCTACTTTTTTCTGAGCACGTTCGATAGATTTAGTCATCATAGAATGCTGAATAACTTCACCTTCCTGAAGTCCCATTCTGTCCATTACTTTAGCAACTCTTTCAGAACCAAATAAACGCATTAGGTTATCTTCAAGAGAAACATAGAACTGCGAACTTCCCGGATCTCCCTGACGTCCTGCACGACCACGTAACTGTCTGTCAACACGACGTGAATCATGACGTTCTGTACCAATAATTGCTAAGCCTCCGGCAGCTTTTACTTCTGGGGTCAATTTAATATCCGTACCACGACCAGCCATATTTGTTGCAATAGTTACAACTCCGGCTTTACCTGCTTCTTCAACAATTTGAGCTTCTTGTTTGTGCATTTTTGCATTCAAAACGTTATGGTTAACGCCTCTCATTTTTAACATTCGGCTTAATAATTCTGAAATCTCTACAGAAGTTGTTCCAATTAAAACTGGTCTTCCTGCATTTGATAATTCAGTTACATCATCAATTACAGCGTTGAATTTTTCACGTGTAGTTTTATAGATATAATCTTCTTTGTCTATTCTTGACATCGGACGGTTGGTTGGAATTTCAACAACGTCTAATTTATAAATCTGCCATAACTCGCCAGCTTCTGTGACCGCTGTACCTGTCATACCACCTAATTTGCTGTACATTCTAAAGTAATTCTGTAATGTAACAGTTGCAAAAGTTTGTGTAGCAGCTTCGATTTTTACATTTTCTTTAGCTTCGATCGCCTGGTGTAAACCGTCAGAATAACGACGACCATCCATGATACGACCAGTTTGCTCATCGACAATCATAATCTTGTTGTCCATGATTACGTATTCTACATCTTTTTCAAAAAGAGCATACGCTTTCAAAAGTTGAGTAAGAGTATGGATACGCTCGCTTTTTACCCCAAAATCCTGGAATAATCTTTCTTTAGCTTCCGCTTCACCATCTTTATCGAGTTTTTGTTTTTCGATTGCTGCAATTTCAGTTCCAATATCCGGAAGTACGAAAAAGTCAGGATCAGTATCGCCTGAAAGGTATTGGATACCATTATCAGTCAATTCAACTTGATTGTTTTTTTCTTCAATTACAAAATACAAAGCTTCATCCACTTTATGCATTTCGCGATTGTTATCCTGCATATATTGATTTTCGGTTTTTTGAAGTAATTGTTTGATTCCTTCTTCACTCAAAAATTTAATTAATGCTTTATTTTTAGGTAAACTTCTGTAAGCTCTCAATAATAAGAAACCACCTTCTTTAGTGTTTCCTTCTTTGATTAGTTTTTTAGCTTCAGCTAAGAAACCATTTGCCAACTGACGTTGAAGACTTACTAAGTTTTCGATTTTTGGTTTTAACTCATTAAATTCATGACGATCTCCCTGAGGAACCGGTCCTGAAATAATAAGTGGTGTTCTTGCATCATCAATTAATACAGAATCGACCTCATCGACAATAGCGTAGTTGTGTTTTCTTTGTACTAAATCTGCTGGCGAATGTGCCATGTTATCTCTTAAGTAGTCAAAACCAAATTCGTTATTGGTTCCGTAAGTGATATCAGCGTCGTATGCTTTTTTTCTTTGTTCTGTACTTGGCTGGTGATTATCGATACAATCAACAGTTAAACCGTGAAATTCGAATAAAGGCGCTTTCCATGTACTATCACGTTTTGCAAGGTAATCATTCACGGTTACTAAGTGAACTCCGTTTCCTGTCAAGGCGTTTAAGTAAAGTGGCAATGTAGCAACCAAAGTTTTACCCTCACCTGTTTGCATCTCTGCAACTTTACCTTCGTGCAAAACCATACCACCAATTAACTGAACATCGTAGTGAATCATGTCCCAGGTAATTTCTTTACCGGCAGCATTCCATTTGTTTGCCCAAACGGCTTTATCACCATCAATAGTGATATATGTTTTAGTTGCTGAAAATTCTCTGTCTTTTGGACTTGCAGTTACTTCGATAAAAGAATTATCTTTAAAACGACGCGCTGTTTCTTTAACAACAGAAAAAGCTTCAGGAAGAATTTCCAATAAAGTTTTCTCAGAGATTTCATAAGCCTCTTTTTCAAGAGTATCTATAGCATCATAAAGATCTTCTCTTTTGTCAATGTCTTCAATGTTTTCTACCTCTGCTTTTAGCGAAGCAATTTTAGCATCTTTATCAGCTCTGGCTTCTTTTATTTTTTCTTTAAAATATGCGGTTCTGGCTCTCAATTCGTCGTGAGACAAACTCATTAAGCTGGTTTCGAATGTTTTAATTTTAGTTAAATAGGGCTGTAAAGCTTTGACATCTTTCTGTGATTTATCACCTACAAAGACTTTAATAATACTGTTTATGAAACTCATGATTTATTGTATTTCTATTTTATGTAAATGTGTATTTGAACCAAAAAAAAAGCCTCGGTGATGAGACTTTTTCCTTTGGTTTATTTTTTAATATTCATCCTCATTCCAAAGATAATCTTCGTCTGTTGGATAATCAGGCCAAATTTCTTCCATTGATTCATATATCTCTCCTTCGTCTTCAATCGACTGAAGGTTTTCTACTACTTCTAATGGAGCACCAGCTCTAATAGCGTAGTCAATAAGTTCGTCTTTGTTAGCAGGCCATGGGGCATCACTTAAATAAGATGCTAATTCTAATGTCCAATACATCTGTTATCTGTTTAGTTTGTGCAAAAATAAATTTTTTACTGAAAAAGACAAGTAAATTTTGATTTATTTTAATAAAATTTAAGAACGTCTCCTTAAAATTCCAATAAATAAATTCAAAATTCCAAAAAAGGAACCTAAAATTGCCAATATTTGGAATTTTGTATATTATTTAAATTCGCAGAATTTTTAAATTATTTCTTTGGAATTTGGGATTTATAAAAATTGGAATTAAAGAAAATTTACTTTCTTGGAATCCATTTCACTTCTTCCGCTTTTAAGTCTGACGACAACTTCCGTGCCAAGACAAAAAGATAGTCAGAAAGTCGGTTTAAGTACATGATTGCGATTTCAGGTACGTGCTCATTGTGGCTTAAATGTACTGCCAAACGCTCTGCACGACGGCAAATACAACGTGCAATATGACAATGTGACACAGTTGGATGGCCTCCAGGTAAAACAAAATGGGTCATTTGCTGAAGACTTTCTTCCATTTTATCTATTTCATTCTCTAGTAATTCAATGTCAGTATCTATAATTCCGAGATTTTTCAATCGAAGTTCGCCATTTTTTAATACTTCTTTTTCTGCCGGAGTAGCAAGAATAGCACCAACCGTAAAAAGACGATCTTGAATTTCTATTAAAATAGTTTTGTAATGTGCATCAATTTCCTGATCGCGAATGAGTCCTATATAAGAGTTCAATTCATCAACAGTTCCGTAACTGTCAATCCTGATATGATCTTTAGGAACGCGCGTTCCTCCAAAAAGGGCTGTGGTTCCCTTATCTCCGGTTTTTGTATAAACTTTCATTTTTTTTTAAGTTGCTAAGGTTCCGAGTTGCTAAGTGACTAAGTTTTTCCTTTTGTTCAGTTTAACAAATAAACAATAAAACTATTTGGTCGTGTCGCTTTCAATTATTCCATCGCGCAAACGAATAATGCGATGTGCATAAGCTGCAATATCTTCTTCGTGTGTTACCAGAATCACAGTATTTCCTTGTGCGTGAATATCGCCAAAGAGTTTCATGATTTCTACAGAGGTTTTACTGTCTAAGTTTCCTGTTGGCTCGTCGGCTAATATAATCGATGGTTTGTTGACCAGGGCGCGTGCAATAGCAACACGCTGGCGCTGACCTCCTGAAAGCTGATTGGGCTGATGATCCATTCTGTCAGCAAGATTTACTTGTTTGAGCACTTCGCTTGCACGCGCATTACGTTCAGATTTCGAATATCCTGCATAAATCATGGGTAATGCGACATTGTCTAAAGCGGTAGTTCTGGGTAAAAGATTGAAGGTCTGAAATACAAAACCGATTTCTTTGTTTCGAATTTCCGCCAATTCATCGTCTTTCATTTTGCTGACATCTTTTCCGTTTAAAACATAATGTCCGGAAGTTGGCGTATCTAAACAACCTAACAAATTCATTAAAGTCGATTTTCCTGATCCTGACGGTCCCATTAAAGCCACGTATTCTCCTTTGTTTATTTCTAAATCTATGCCTTTTAAAACATAAACAATTTCGTTACCTAATACAAAATCTCGTTTGATGTTGGTTATTTTAATTAATGGATTTGCCATTTCGATTTACAATTTTGGATTTAAAAGTACAAAACACTTTTCAATAAACGATAAGTAGCGTGAAATTGATTTTTGTTACAAAAATTGTTGATTTGAACTTGTCCTTTTATCGGAATTATTGTTTTTACATTAATTATAAAATAATGACTGAATAAGTTGTTATATGATTTTTGAATATAATTACATAATTGTCATATTTTCTATTTTTAACTGAATTATTTTTAATGAAATTATTAATTTATTATGTATTATTTATTTTTATTTAAAATTTTAACTATATTTGTTGTCTAATCTTTAATAATCAGAATTATGAAAAACATACAATTGTTATCAGGAATTGCATTAGTTGCATTAAGCTTTACATCGTGTAAAGATGAGAAACAAGAAAAAGCTCAAAAAACAATCGACTCTTATGTAGCCTACGTAGACTCGGTTAAGAATGTTAAAGCAGACGATTTGAAAGCAGATTGGAAAGATGTAGAAGCAGAGTATGACAGAAGAGCTGCAGAAGCTCAAACAGCACTTGCAGATATTAAAGACAACTCAGCTGCTACAGAAAAAATAAATGCGAGTAAAGTCAAATACGAAGAATTTAAAAATGAAATGACCACCGTTTTTGCCCCTCCCGCTCCAAGCCCACAACAACAATTAAGAAATTCCTTATTTGGTGAAGGAAAAATTGGCGAGGATATGAATTTTGATTGGGTAAACGCTAAAAATATTCACAGTGTATACCAACAATTTGTTCATACCGTAGAGAATAATAAAGATAAATATTCCCGTGAAGACTGGGATAAAATTAAAATCATGTATGAAGCTCTTGATAGCCGAAAAAACACGGTTGAAAAAGAAGGTCTTACCTCTGAAGACAATAGAAAAATTGCAGGTTTAAAAGTAAAATTTGCTCCAATGTATACTCTTAACAGAATGGGAGCGAAATCAGAAGAGAATAAAGCAGCTAAAAAATAATTGAGTAAATTGAATTAGTATTAAAAAGGCAATCAGCGATGGTTGTCTTTTTTTTATGCCCTGATTACAAAGTGTTCTTTTTCCTGCTCGTATCTAAAAAATACAAATCCCCATTGAAACGTATCAATAGTTACGGTAACTTTTGGATGGTTTTTTATGAGCTCCCAGGCATCTTCCATTTCTGGTGACCAATGAATATCATTAAAAATCCAAACGGAATCATTCGTAATCGTTGTTAGCAAGAGATCAAAATAAGCCAAAGTGGCTTTTTTAGAATGATTACCGTCGAAGTATATTAGATCAAAGTTTTCAGTGTCAGTATTCAGTCTCAGTTTGATTTCCTGAAAATATTTTTCGAATTCAGTTATTACCGGATTAACATTGTTACAATTAAAATTTTCTAATTGAGTTTTAGCGACATTCGCAGTTTCCGGGCAGCCTTCGAGTGTAATAACTTTTGCATTGGTATTACCTAGAGCCAGGGCAGACGTAGCCAAACCTAAAGAGGTTCCGATTTCGAGAATATTTTTAGGCTGAAAATAATTAGTCACCCTAAAAAGTAATTCGGCATGTTTTGGTGAAATTCCTGCTGTTTTAGCTATTTTAGAAATTTGTCTTCTATTCGATTTAAAAACTTTTGATCCGCCAAAATCAGATACTTCGATGAAATTTTGATTTTCTACGAGGGATTTTCTATAATTTTTTAAGATCAAATATTCTGGTTTTGTTTTTTTGTCATAAAAACACTTCGTCAATAAGTTAAACACAAAAGGCGAATGTACACCGTGTTCATTTTTGGAGTTCCAAAGGAATTTTAAATATGATTTTATTTGAAATAGCATAGTAAAATTTACAAGTAGGCGCGAAGATACAAAAAAGGAGAAAGTCAAAAGTCAGAAAGTCAAAGGTCAAAAGTTTTAGAGATACTAGTATTGCTTTCTCACTTTTGACTTTACAACTTTAGACTTTTAAAAGACTATATTTGCAGACTTTAAATTTAAGCTAATAGTAATACGTTTTTTATGATGTTGAAGGAAGAAATAGAAGGTACAAGTAAGATATCTTCTGAAGAAATTAATCGATGCATTGCTATTTTAGCACAATTGAATACAAATACAGATCTTATATTTGATATTCCGAAAGAACAACGAATCTCCTTAATTAAAGAAGCAGGACTGTTTTCCAGACCTGACAGGGATGAGTTTTCCAGAAGGGTAAAAGATGGTGTACAAGCTGCCAAGCGTAAAAAAGAAAAGAAAGACAAAACGGCGCGTAAAGAAACCGGAATTCGTCATGCGCGTGAGGCCAGTGTATTTGTTGCTCCTAAGTTATTAGCGTATAATGATCTTGCTCATAAAGAGCAATTAGAACTTGAGACGCCAAGAAATTGTTATGTGTGTAAAACAGAGTTTACTAAAATGCATCACTTTTATGATACAATGTGTACGGATTGTGGTGATTTTAATTACGCTAAACGCTTCCAGACGGCGGATGTAAAAGGCCAAGTTGCTATTATTACAGGTTCCCGTTTAAAGATTGGATATCATATTACTTTGATGTTATTGCGTGGCGGAGCAACTGTTATTGCTACGACTCGTTTTCCTGTAGATTCGGCTTTGCGATTTGCGAAAGAAGATGATTTTATGGAATGGGGACATCGCTTAAAAATTCATGGTTTAGATTTAAGACATATTCCGAGTGTGGAGATTTTTTGCAATTTTATTGAGCAAAAATACGAACGCCTTGATATTTTGATCAATAATGCGGCACAAACTGTTAGACGTCCTGCAGGATTTTATTCGCATTTGATGCAAAATGAAGAATTGCCAATCAGTGCATTGCCTAAGCAAGCGCAGGAATTATTATTGGATCATCTTAATTGTCTGGATGAATTAAAGATGCTGACAAGCGGAGCTTCATCTAATGAAAATATGCCGGTAACCTGGCATGGACCTGAACCCGGAATTGGTTTGCGTGCTTCGGCCCAATTATCTCAAATTCCGTATTCTTTTGATAATGCGTTGGTCGCCAATGAAGTTTTTCCGGAAGGAGAACTTGATGCTGACTTGCAACAAGTCGATTTGCGAAAAACAAATAGCTGGCGTTTGCGTTTAGGACAAATAGAAACTACCGAAATGATCGAAGTGCAACTGGTAAATTCTGTTGCGCCTTTTGTCTTGTGTAACCGCCTTTCGGAAGTGATGAAAAAAGACAATACGGGACAAAAACATATTATTAATGTTTCGGCAATGGAAGGGAAGTTTCATCGTTTCTTTAAAGAAGATCGCCATCCACATACGAATATGGCAAAAGCGGCTTTGAATATGTTAACGCATACGTCATCCGGAACTTTAGCCAAACATGGTATTTTTATGAATGCCGTTGATACAGGCTGGGTAACAGATGAAGATCCCGCTGAACTGGCCAAAAAGAAACAGGAATTAGAAGATTTTCAACCGCCACTGGATATTGTTGATGGTGCTGCACGTGTTATGGATCCTTTGTTTGACGGAATCAATACGAGAAAACACTGGTGCGGAAAATTCTTAAAAGATTATAATCCAATTCCCTGGTAGAATTAGTTTTTAGTCGCTATCTCAGTTTTTCAGAATTTAATAAAATAAAAAAAAAGCACAACAGAATTAAATTTTGTTGTGCTTTTTTATTAAGATGCTTTTGTGTTTTTATTTGTTGACTTTAATTAAATTAATGTCAAAGATAAGTACTGAACCTCCTGGGATAGTGCCAGAACTAGAACTTCCGTAACCTAAATGAGAAGGTATTAGTAAAGCTCCTTTTCCTCCTTCTTTAAAATGAGGAATACCTTCTGTCCAACCTTTAATAACTTGATTTAGTCCAAAAGAAAGACCTTCTGGTTTACTTTGGTCAAATATTGTTCCATTAGTAAAGTATCCTCTGTAAGCTACAGTTACATTTGATGTTGCTGTAGGTTGAGCTCCCGTTCCAGGCTCGTTGATAATATAATACAAACCAGAATCTGTTCTTGTCGCTGTTAGTTTATTTTTAGCGATGTAATCAGTGATTTCTTTTTCATTCTCGACAGTGTAATCTGTTTTTTTTGAATCTTTATCATTAGAAGAACAAGAAACAAATAAAGTCATTGCAAAAAATGCTGATAATAGGTATTTCATATGGTATTTATTTTTAAGGTGCTAATATAGTAAAATTTTAGTTTTTAGTCACAGTCTCAGTTTTTAGTCTTGTTCAGAGAATATTAGATCGTACATCCAAATGTACCAGGATTGTTAATCATGTAATTTATTAGTTTTCCAATCTCAATGTTTTTCGCATTTAGGATATCGAATTTTGCTTGATTAATATAGTCACATTTAAGTGAAAAATCTAACCAAACATTCGTTTCTGAGTTCTCAGCATCACTGTCAGTCAATTTGCTTATAAAGTGATTTGCATATCTTCTCTTTCGATAAGATTCTGCAATATTTGCTGAAACACATCTTGCAGATCATCTTATTTGATCAGTTAATGAATATTTTTCTTCGTTAGGGAATGCCTTTGAAAGTTCAAATATTTCCATTGCAATTTCAAAAGACTTTTTATAAGCTAATAATTCTTTAAAATCCATTGTTTAATTTTACAAGGATATTTAAAAAAAAATAAGAAAAAACTTAATTTAAAAAGTATTTCGCAACCAAACTGAAAACTGCGACCGAGACTGAAAACTAAAAAACTACCCTTCAATCTTAGCCGAAAGCTCGAACCAGCGCTCCTCTTTCTGATCTATTTTATTGATGATGTTCTGCAATTCGTTTGCTTTTTTTTCGATATCAGCGTCGGGAACTTTTCCGTCAGAGAATAATTGTTCGATTTTGGTTTTGTCAATTTCGAGATCTTTAATTTCTCTTTCTAGTTTTTGATATTCTTTTTGCTCGTTAAAAGTTAGGTTTCCTGTTGGATTATTTTGTTTCCAATCTTTCTTCTCTGCTTTGTTTTCTTCTTTTTGAGCAACATCGCTACTATCTTCATAAGCTCTGAAATCAGAGTAGTTTCCTGGGAAATCTTCAATAACACCTTGTCCTCTAAAAATGAATAGGTGATCGACAATTTTATCCATAAAATATCTATCGTGAGAAACTACCAATAAACATCCCGGATAATCCAAAAGGAAACTCTCTAAAACGTTTAATGTCACGATATCCAAATCGTTTGTAGGCTCATCCAGAATCAGGAAGTTAGGATTTTGAATTAATACCGTACATAAATACAAACGTTTTAATTCTCCACCACTTAATCTGTCTACAAAATCATATTGTTTTTTGGCATCAAAAAGAAAACGCTCCAATAATTGTGAAGCCGAAATAATCTTTCCTTTCATCAACGGAATATATTCTCCGTATTCCTTAATAACATCGATAACACGTTGACCCGGTTTTGGATTGATTCCGCTTTGCGTATAATATCCAATCTTAATTGTTTCTCCAACAACGACTTTTCCGGAATCCAGAGGAAGTGTTCCTGTTAATAAATTCAGGAAAGTCGATTTTCCTGTACCATTTTTACCAATAATTCCGATACGTTCACCACGTTGGAAATCAAAACTGAAATTATCTAAAATAACGTGATCCTTGAATTTTTTAGAAATTTTGTGAAGCTCGATAATCTTGCTTCCCATACGTTCCATATTAATTTCAAGTTCTACTTTATTTTCACGACGGCGGCTTTGTGCCTTTTCTTTAATGTCATAAAAGTCATCCTGACGCGATTTAGATTTTGTCGTTCTCGCTTTTGGCTGGCGGCGCATCCATTCTAATTCTTTTACAAATAAGTTTTGCGCTTTATCGACGCTAGAATTTTCAGAAGCAATTCGTTCTTCTTTTTTCTCTAAGTAGTAAGAATAATTTCCTTTGTATTGGTATAATTTTCCGTTGTCTAATTCTATGATTTCGTTACAAACACGCTCTAAGAAGAAACGGTCGTGCGTTACCATAAACAACGTAATGTTTTCTTTTGCAAAATAGCTTTCCAGCCATTCGATCATTTCAAGATCAAGGTGATTGGTAGGCTCATCCAGGATTAATAAATCAGGACGATTGATCAGGATAATAGCTAATGATAAACGTTTTTTCTGACCTCCGGAAAGACTTTTTACTTTTAGTTTAAAGTTTTCCAGTTTTAGTTTAAACAAAATTTGCTTGTATTGAGTTTCAAAATCCCATGCATTATGCTGGTCCATTCCGTCAAAAGCTTTTTGATACGCTTCTTCGTCTTCCGGATTTTCTAATGCTTTTTCATAAGCTTCAATAACTTTCAGGGTTTCATTATCAGATGCAAATATGCTTTCTTCAATAGTTAACTCTTCTTGTAAGTTATTGTTTTGTGAAAGAAAAGCCATTTTAATACCCTTTCTTAAAACTACCTGACCTGTATCCGGTTCTTCCAAACCATTGATAATACTCATAATAGTTGTTTTTCCAGAGCCATTTTTGGCAATGAAAGCAATTTTTTGATCCTTATTGATTCCAAAAGAGATGTTGTCAAATAAGGTTCTTTCGCCAAATGACTTGGATATATTTTCTACAGATAAGTAATTCACGTTGTAATTATGAGTTAAATTAGAAGTTATGAATGTTTTACAAAACACAACTTTTTTGCAAAAGTAAGCTATTATATTGCTATTTGCGAATTATTTATGGAGATAGGAATTTAAAACAGGACTTAAATCAATGCGATGAATTTGCTGCGGAACATTGATAACAGGTTTCCGAATCAACGATTCATTCGTTAAATAATAATGCAAACCATCCTGAGTAGCGATTCCTTCTATTTGAAGGATAGGAAATTTTAAGGTCATTCTTCGTTTGTTTCCGGATAAAAAATCGTTGTTTTTGTAATCGTATAAAAGATATAAAAATGGTTTTCCTATTTTAGAATAACCACAAAGCACAATTAATTTTTTAGACTCAAGATAAGTCGCGCCCGTTACCAAACCTTTTGTGTCAAAAGTATCTTTGAGCTTTGCAATATGATCGCCGGCTGTATTGGGTAAAGTATAAATAGTCGTTCCAGAGTTCTTCCATTGTTTTGTAAACAAATAAATACTGTCTTTTGAAACAATAAAAGCTTCGCAATCAAAATTAGTAGAATTTGGTTTTTTAGGCGATAAATCAGTTTGGTCAGAAAAACGAAATGTAATAATCTCGATCTCTGGTTTATCTTCTAAAAATGATTTTTTATTAATTTTTAAAATTGACAAATCCGTTCTGTTTCCGGAATAATTATTTCCAAAATCCCCAATGTACAGATGGGTACTATCCTGAGAAATTTCTTCCCAGTCGTGATTGGTTGTTTTATCCAGAATAATCTTTTTTCGAATTTTCCCTAAAGAATCTAATCCGTAAATCGTTTTTTCATGATCGTCATTATGTGTCCATAATAAATCATGAAAAGCAATTAATCCAGAAGTTTCTTTGATTGAATCACTTAATTTAATGGAGTATTGAGGTTTTAATTTTAAATTTTTATAAACGCAGCTTCCGTCGTTTACAGTAGCATTTGGGTTATAATTTTTAGAAAGAGGATCTGTACATCCTGAAATTTGTGCGTAAGCAGAAAATGAGATGAGGAAAAAAAATAAAATTGTTTTAATCATGATCTGCAATATTAAATATAAAAAGAAGAAATCTATAGTATATTATTAAAGATAGAAAAAATGCTCTTTTTTAATGGTACTAAAGCGCTTTTAATTTTAATAAAGGTTTGATGTTGCAAAAGTATCGAAACAGAAGGAATTTGTTATTGTTGGTTTTTTATGTAACAAATGTAATTGAAGGTTTCGGAATTATGTTATATTTGAGATTGCTAAAAACCTACATTTTTATGAAAATTAAAGAAAATTTATACAATCAAAGGATTATTTCTATTGATGCTTTACGAGGAATTACCATTTTTATTATGATTTTTGTAAACGAATTGGCAAGTGTCAAAAATGTACCACAATGGATGAAACATATGCCGGCTGATGCTGATGCAATGACATTTGTAGATGTAGTTTTTCCAGCTTTTTTATTTATTGTGGGAATGTCAGTTCCTTTTGCATTTAATGCCCGTTTACTCAAAGGCGATAGTGCTAAAACAATCTGGACACACACTTTAAAAAGAGCTTTGGCATTAATTGTCATTGGTGTTTATATGGTCAATGCAGAATATGGATATGATGCGTCAAAAATGATCATCGAACCTGTGTTTTGGGGACTTTTAGCGTATGCGATGCCAATTCCGATTTGGAATAAATACCCAAAAGATTTTCCGGTTTGGTTAAAAAACACACTTCATTATGGCGGAATGCTGGTTTTAGTAGCGCTATATTTTTTATATGTTCAGGAGGAAACAGGCGAAATTGGGATCACGCCAAAATGGTGGGGAATTCTAGGGTTAATTGGTTGGGCGTATCTTTTTACAGTTGTATATTATTGGATTGTTTCGGGAAGATTATGGGCAATGATTGCTTTTTTAGTAGTTTGCGTGGCGGCAAATGCAATAAATTTAACCGAAGGATCTGCATTACATCAAATTCCCTGGTTTGGTTTTATAGCCGGACATTTAACCCACGCTGCAGTAGTTTCTGCCGGAGTGGTAATTTCGTTGTTATTTTTTGATCGAAAAGTAGCTGCCAAAATCAATTGGGCCGTAGTAGGTTTTGCGGTTTTGTTTTTTGTAACAGGATATTTATTAAGACCTTATTTTGGAATCTCAAAAATTAAAAGCACTCCATCCTGGACAATGTTTTCTGCAACAATCTGTACGGTTTTATTCTACTTTTTATATTGGCTGATGGAAATTAAAAAACAAACAAAATGGAGTAATTTCTTTATGCCTGCAGCCGCAAATCCGTTATTGATTTATATTTTGCCTGGTGTAATTTATTATTTCTGTAAAGCTTTTCAAATTCATATTATTCCGGGATATTTTAGAGAAGGAGTTCCGGGAATTATCTGGTCATTGGTGTTTTCGACCATTATGTTGTTTGTCATGAAATTATGCAACAAGTATAAGATTCAATTGCATTTGTAATAGTTGTTTAACCGCAAAGGCCGCAAAGATTTACGAAAAGTTCGCTAAGATTTAACTTTTGAAAGAATTCGAAGCTTATAAAGCGGTGCGAATTATTTTTATTATTGCATTAAGAAAATCTTTTAATCTGTGGCAAAAGAATTAACCGTAAAGCTTAATAAAATTTACGCAAAGTTCGCAAAGTTTTAAACATAAAGCTTTGCGAACTTTGCATTTTAATAAAGAATTAAATAAAAAAAAACTTGCGGACTTTGCGGTTAAAATCTCATTTCAACCTGAAAAAAAATTTAACGGATTCTCTTAAACGCAATTGGACCTGTTCTTTTTTTATTGTCGACGAAAGTTCCTTCAAGCGTGGTTCCGTCTTCAGATAATGTCAAAGTGTGTGTTCCTGCCGTTGCCCAGCCTTTAATTGGTAAAGTGACATCTACGGTGTAACCAACTGTGTTTCCAATTCGTTTTCCTGTACCACTTTCTACAAATTTTTTCCCTTTCCATTCCAGATAATGAGAGAAAATAACTTTTCCGTTTAGTTCTGAGATAATAACAACTGCATTCTGAACGTCAGGATTAATATCTTCCCAAACGCCATTAATATCTATTTTTGAGGTAGTAGTTTTTTTTTGGCTATAGCCGAAATTGGAAAATAATACGGTAACGAAAAGTAAAATAAAAAGTTTTGTTTTCATGTTTTTTAATTTTGAACTATAACTGCTTTAATTTCTAAAAATGCTCCTGAAACCGGATTGTAATTCACAAAATTGAATTTACAAAGATTGTGAGGGTTTAAAAGTGTACCGTGAGATAATCCGTCTTGTTTAAAATCAGACCATGGAATTTTAACTGTTGTAAATTTTTTTGGTGAGGCTTCTAAATCAACTCTAGGATGTGAACCTCCATGAACGCAGCCTGTTCCTTCTTTATTGCCTTCGCGGGCTTGTAATTTTATTAAATGTGATGATTTATAGGTAATAGTCACAAATTTAGAATGGTCAGATAAATTAGTCGGAGCGCCATCATTCGAATCTGAATCTGTAATCAGGACATTCAATTCAATTTCTCCTGTAGGATTGTCTTTTGCAGTAACTTTAATGATCTCTTTTTCTTGCCGAATGCGATTAATTGTTTCCTGATTTTCTACAGAAGGTCCCGCAATATACCAAGTTGAGGTTTTTACTAAATTCCTGTCTGAATCTTTTTTTAAAGAAGTAAATCCAAACATGAAAAATCCCGTTATTAGAATTAAAAGCAACGAATTGAATTTACTTAATATTTTCTTTTTCATAGAAATGGTATCATTATTCAAAACCAAAAATATGCTTTTTTGCAATCTGTTATAGTTTTCTTTTTTATTATTTATAAAATTAGCTTCCGTTTTAAATTTAAGTTTAAATTTGTAAGAAGTTGTTGTTGAAAAGCTTACGAAATGAAAAAAGTAAAATCCGTAATTGTTTTGTTTTTCTTTTTCCTGTCACCATTTTGTTATTCGCAAAACGATTCAGTTGCAAATAATAAAAAGGATATTTTAGATGTTCTGTATAAACTTTTTCATAAAAATGATTCGCTTCGAATGAATCCCGATAAAAAAGTGGTTTTTTCTTTGCTTCCGGTTCCTATCGATGCGAATAAAAATGCCGGATTGGTAGTTTCATTTTTAACTACATTTTATCTTGGTGACAGTAATACTACCAAAATGTCCCAGATTTCTTTTTCGCCTTATTTTAGTTTTACCAAACAATATGTTTTTCCTGTTCAATCTTATATTTACACAAAAGACAATAATTGGAATTTTATTGGAGATTATCGGTATATGATTTATCCTCAGCCAACTTATGGATTAGGCGGACATAATACAGATAAGGAAATGTCGATTCTGGATTATCAGCAATGGCGGTTTTATCAATTTGCAACCCGAAAAATTATTGGCGATTTTAGATTGGGACTTGGTTTGTTGTTCGATAGTTATCAAAATATTTCTGAGCAATCTTATGTAGAGGATCAAACTGATTACTCAAAATATATGAATGGGGATTTCTCTGATGAAACTTCTTTTGGGGTTGCTATACAAGGATTATACGATTCGAGAAAAAACAACGTAAATCCTGAACAAGGCTTATATGTCGAAGCAGATTACAGAATTAATACAAGTGGAGTAAATGGTGAAAAATGGAAATCGATTTATTTTGATGCCCGAAAATATCATTCGTTTAATAAATACAAGCACAGGGTTCTAGCATACAGAGCTTTTTACTGGTCTACTTTTGGCGGAAAACCTCATTATCTCGATTTGCCAAGTATTGGTTGGGATCGCGACGGAAAAACAGGTCGGGGTTTTACCAGAAATAGATTCCGCAGCAATGCATTAATTTATTTTGAAACAGAATACAGGACAGATATTACTAAAAATGGTTTTTTAGGGGCTGTGTTTTTTACCAATATTTCTTCGGTTTCTAAATTAGATACTTATGATTTTAAAAAATGGAATCCCGCTGTCGGAACCGGATTACGTATTAAATGGAACAAACAAAATAATAGTAATCTGGTCTTGGATTTTGGGGTTAGTAAAAACGATTGGTCATTGCGATTAGGTTTGGCTGAGAATTTTTAGCTCTGCAAAAAAAAAACAAAAACAAAAACAATTCCTTCATTTTACGGTAATTACGGGTAATTATAAAATTGCATTACTCAGAAAGCTTTGTATTTTTTATTCAAATCGGAAATTATTTTTTCTCTTTTATGAAAATGTTTCAGGTTAAAATAAAAGCAAAACCTTAAGCGGAAAGTATTGCTTTTTACGCTGCAAATAGAATTTTGTCTGAAAAATTGCCCTTTATTTCGAAAAATAAAGTGGTGTTTATGAATTTAAAAAAAGAAAAAATGGTAAATTCGTCCCTGATTTTTAAGGGCAAAAGGGTTGGGATTATTTTGGATAATCAGTATGTTTCATTCGAAAAATGTGTCAAAATCATAAAAACTCTTAAAGATAAGAACGTTACTTTTAAGATTTTCCCCAAAAACATAAATTTTATTATTGGAAGCAATTCACGAAATGATAGGGGGCAAATTGTAAAAATTGAGTAAAAAATTATATTAAATGTAATTTATATTTATAATATTCAGTAATTTCGCAATCTGAAAATCAAAATCACCTTTTAGGTTAACAATATGGCAAGATTTGAATTGAAACTTCCTAAAATGGGAGAGAGTGTCGCTGAAGCAACTATTACCAACTGGTTGAAAGAAGTGGGAGATAAAATTGAAGCTGATGAAGCTGTACTTGAAATTGCAACTGATAAGGTTGACAGTGAAGTGCCAAGTGAAGTATCAGGAGTTTTAGTTGAGCAATTATTTGGTAAAGATGATTTAGTTCAGGTAGGACAAACTATTGCGATTATTGAAACAGAAGGTGACGCACCAGCTGCAAAAGCTGAAGTTGCTGCTCCTGCAGAAGCCGCGGTCATTGAACAAACAATCGAAGTTGTAAAAGAGTCAGTTTCATCTGCACAGGATTTTTCTGCATCTGATAAATTCTTTTCTCCGTTAGTAAAAAATATTGCAAAAGAAGAAGGTATTTCTGTTGCTGAATTAGAAAATATTGCTGGTTCAGGAAAAGACGGACGTGTCACAAAAGAAGATATTCTAAAATATATTGAAACTCGTAAATCGGGTGTCGAAACTCCAAAAGCCGTTGTTGCTGCTCCAAAAGCACAACCAATAGCTGCTCCGGTTCAGAAAAGTCAACAAGCAGTTCCGATTTCTGTAAATGGTGGTGATGAAATCATCGAAATGGACAGAATGAGAAAGTTGATTGCAGGATATATGATGGCTTCAATACAAACTTCGGCTCACGTACAATCCTTTATTGAGGTTGACGTAACGAATATTGTAAAATGGAGAGAAAAAGTTAAAACCGCTTTCGAGAAAAGGGAAGGTGAGAAGTTGACTTTTACGCCAATTATGATGGAGGCGGTTGCAAAAGCATTAAAAGATTTTCCGGGAATGAATATCTCCGTTGATGGTGAATATATCATCAAAAAGAAAAATATAAATTTAGGAATGGCTGCGGCTTTACCAAACGGAAATTTAATTGTTCCGGTAATTAAAAATGCTGATCAGTTGAATCTTGTTGGAATGGCAAAAGCGGTTAACGATTTAGGAAATCGTGCTAAAGCAGGAAAACTAAAACCGGACGATACTCAAGGTGGAACTTATACGGTAACTAACGTAGGTACTTTTGGCAGTGTTTTTGGAACTCCAATTATCAATCAGCCTCAAGTGGGAATCCTTGCTCTTGGTGCAATTCGTAAAGTGCCTGCGGTTATAGAGACTCCGGAAGGTGATTTTATCGGAATCCGTCAAAAAATGTTCTTGTCACACTCTTACGATCACAGAGTTGTAGATGGAGCGTTAGGAGGAAGCTTTGTAAAAAGAGTAGCAGAGTATTTAGAAGCTTTTGATATAGACAGAGATTTTTAAATCACATAAAAATAAATTCGAAACCCGGAAGATTTTAGTGATTTTCCGGGTTTTTTTGTTTGTAAGAAAAGGTTAGGAAATGAACAAGAGCTTTCTTTCAGAATGAATTTAAAAGTTAAAATCGCAAATTTGAGCCCTTTTTTGTTTAAAAAAATCAAGAATAAAAGAGGAAATTCCGCTTTAAAAATTACATTTGTAATCTTATAAAATTAAAAAATGGAACTGAAACTGAACAAACCAATTTGCTTTTTTGATCTTGAAACAACTGGAATTGACATCGGAAAAGATCGAATTGTAGAAATTTCGATATTCAAAGTTTTTCCAAACGGAAATAAAGAAAGTAAAACCTGGTTAGTGAATCCCACGATTCCAATTCCGGCACAAACAACCGCGGTTCATGGTATTACAGATGAAAAAGTGGCCAACGAGCCTACTTTTGCAGAACTGGCAATGCAAGTTCATACTATGATTAAGGACAGTGATTTGGGAGGTTTTAATTCAGATCGTTTTGATATTCCGTTATTGGCAGAAGAATTGCTTCGCGCGGGAGTTGATTTTGATATGAAAAATAAAGTTTCTGTAGATGTGCAGACTATCTTTCATAAAATGGAAGAACGTACTTTAAGTGCTGCATTGAAATTTTATTGCGGAAAAAGTCTTGAAAATGCCCATTCTGCAGAAGCAGATACAATGGCGACCTATGAAATTCTAAAAGCACAATTAGATCGTTATCCGGATTTAGAGAATGATATGAAATCATTGTCTGAATTTACAACCCGTAAAAAAATCGCTGATTTTGCCGGAATGATTGCTTTTGATAAGGATAACGAAGAAGTCTTTACCTTCGGAAAACACAAAGGTGCCAAAGTCGATAAAATCCTTGAAACCGAGCCTGGCTATTTCAGTTGGATTCAAAACGCTGATTTTCCTTTGTATACCAAAAAAGTTTTAACGGCAATTAAATTAAGAAAGTTAAATACGAAATAAAGAGACTAAGTTCTTAAGGCTCTGAGTTGCTAAGTTTTTTTTACATAGTTTCTTAAGGCCTTAGTAGCTTAGTAACTTAGTAACTCAAAAAAGAATGAAAATAATCTGTATCGGTAGAAATTATACCAATCATATTGAGGAGTTAAAAAACGAGCGCCCAACAGAACCTGTGGTTTTTATGAAACCGGATTCAGCAGTTTTGTTAAAGCAGCATCCGTTTGTAATTCCGGAATTTTCTGAAGAGATTCATCACGAAATAGAAATAATTGTTAAAATTAATAAGGTAGGGAAGTATATCGAACCTAAATTTGCTCATAAATATTATGATGAAATTAGTGTAGGTATTGACTTTACAGCCAGAGATTTACAGGACAAACTAAAAGCAAAAGGATTGCCTTGGGAAAAAGCAAAAGCTTTTGACGGCTCAGCAGTAATTGGAGAGTTTTTACCAAAAACTGATTTTGTTTCGATGGAAAATCTTACATTTGAGTTAACAAATAATTCTGAAACAGTTCAAAAAGGAAATACAAGCTTTATGCTTTGGAAGATTGATGAGCTTGTTTCTTATGTATCGCAATTTTTCACTTTAAAAATTGGAGATATTATTTTTACAGGAACTCCTGAAGGTGTTGCTGCGGTTAAACCAAATGATGTTTTAGAAGGCTTTTTAGAAGATAAAAAATTATTCAGAATACAAGTAAAATAATGGCTTTAAAATACAACCTTTCGAAAGTATATGCGCTTTCAGACAATGATCCGGAATTTGTAAACGAAATTCTTAAGTTATTTGTTACCGAAGTTCCCGAAGATTTAAAACAAATCAAAGAAGGAATTAAGAAAAAAGATCATAAATATGCTTATTCTTACGCGCACAAAATAAAACCCACATTAGACTTAATGGGTTTAAATGTGGCTTTTGAAGAAATTCTGCAAGTCGAAGCCTGGACAAAGGCCGAAGGCAAGAAAAAAGAAATTATTGAGACCTTTAAAAGTATTAAGATACAAGTAAAGGACGCAATCAAAGAAATTAAAAAAGACTTTGACCTATAAGATTTTGGTATGTCTCTGTTTTTGATCTTTTTTAATTTAGGTCAAAAACAGATTCGGTACTTTAGTTCGGGATCTGTATCTTTTATCCCTGAAATTTTAGGTTAAATAATGTATGTCCTTTATATAAAAGGATATCGCTACTACCCCTCACGCAAAATCATTGCGGACAACAACCTACTATGTAATAACGACTTACAATAAGTAAGTAAAAATATTCCACAGCTATGAAAGCAACTATCATTACTATTGGAGACGAAATTTTAATAGGTCAGATTGTAGATACAAATTCTGGTTTTATCGCCAAGTCACTTGACCGGATCGGTGTTGAGGTTCATGAAATGATTTCGATAAGCGATGACAAAAAACACATTTTAGACACATTTGCGCAACTGCAAAACAAAGTCGATGTGGTAATTATAACAGGTGGTTTAGGGCCAACGAAGGATGATGTTACTAAGAAAACTTTCTGCGATTATTTTGATGATGAATTAGTCGTTAATACGGAAGTTCTTGCACACGTGACAGAATTGATTGAAGGTTTTTATAAACGGCCAATTTCACAATTAAATAAAGATCAGGCATTAGTTCCGTCAAAATGTACCATTTTGCACAACAAAATGGGAACAGCGCCGGGAATGTGGATGAAGAAAGAGAATACGGTATTTATATCGCTTCCGGGAGTTCCGTATGAAATGAAATATTTAGTCGAAGAAGAGATTGTTCCTAAGATAGTTCGGGAGTACAAACGCCCTTATATCATTCATAAAACTATTTTGACATATGGTCAGGGCGAGAGCCTAGTGGCAGAACGTATTGAAGACTGGGAGAATAATTTGCCTGAATTTATTAAGTTGGCTTATTTGCCCAATCCAGGAAGAGTTCGCCTGCGTTTGTCAGCCAGAGGAATAAATAAAGAACTGCTTGAAGCTGCAATAGAGGAGAATGTAAAATCATTAGATGCTATCATTCATGATATTATAGTAGGGTATGAGGAAAATGAAACAATTGAATCTGTAGTTGGTAAAATTCTTACAAAGCAAAATAAAACCATTGCAACTGCTGAAAGTTTTACGGGAGGAAAAATAGCTTCGATTATGTCAGCTGTTCCCGGCGCTTCTAACTACTTTAAGGGCAGTATAGTTTCGTATGCAACAGAGGTGAAGGTTAATGTTCTCGGGGTCTCACAGGATTTAATCGATCAATTTTCTGTAGTTAGTGCAGAGGTTGCCTCGGCTATGGCTTTGAATGTGAAAGAGATACTTAAAACTGACTATGCAATTGCTACAACCGGGAACGCCGGACCGACAAAAGGTGACTCAAATGCTGAAATTGGAGCAGTTTTTATTGCTTTGGCTACTCCGGATGGTATAATTGTTGAAGAATTTAATTTTGGCCAACCACGTGAAAAAGTGATAGATAGAGCCGTGATTAAGAGTTTAGAAATATTACAGAAAGAAATTTTAAAAAATGTGCTATAATTTTTTGTTTCAATCGTTTATTTTTCTTTTCTTTGCACCCTGATTTTGAATAACGATAAAAGATAAGTATAATGTCAAGAGTTTGTGACCTTACAGGTAAAAGAGCGATGGTAGGAAATAACGTTTCTCACGCTATGAACAAAACTAAGAGAAAATTTTCTGTAAACTTAGTTAAAAAGCGTTTTTATCTTCCAGAAGAAGATAGATGGATTACTCTTAGAGTAGCAGCATCTACGATAAAAACAATTAATAAAAATGGAATTTCTGCTGTTTTGAAAAAAGCGCAGTCACAAGGATTTATCAAATAATCTTTCCTAAATAAATATATAGCAAGATGGCAAAGAAAGGTAATAGAATCCAGGTAATTTTAGAATGTACAGAGCACAAGACTTCTGGTGTTTCAGGTACTTCAAGATACATAACAACTAAGAACAAAAAAAACACACCAGACAGATTAGAGATTAAGAAATTTAATCCAATCTTGAAACGTGTAACTGTTCACAAAGAAATTAAGTAATAATTTAGAGATTTTAATACAATCTTAAATGTTGATTATTAAGTAATACTTGTAATACTAGTAGCATTTGAAGATTTATTGAATTTCAATAACATTTAAATCATGGCAAAGAAAACCGTAGCATCGTTACAAACAGCTTCTAAGAGATTATCAAAAGCCATCAAAATGGTGAAATCTCCTAAAACTGGTGCATATACATTCGTAGAATCTATTATGGCTCCTGAAGAAGTTGATACTTTCTTGAAAAAGAAATAATAACAATTACAGTATATAGAAAAGCTACTTTCATTCGGAAGTAGCTTTTTTATTTTTTATATTTGTCTAAAATTTTATAGAAATATAACAATTGGCAATTTTTTAAGCTATAATTCTTACTATCCTCTATATCTTTACTGTTCCGCTGTAGTGGAAACGAAAAGATGTGAATGCTGTTAGAATCATATAAAACAATTGGACCTCTATAAAAATTAGGATTATTTAGATTGTCAAAGAATCGGATAGTCTAAAAAACTAACAACCTATAAAAATGAGTTTTTTTAAAAAATTATTCTCTACTGATAAAAAAGAGACTTTGGACAAAGGTCTTGAAAAATCAAAAACTACTTTTTTCTCAAAGTTAAGTAAAGCCGTTGCCGGAAAATCTAAAGTCGATGACGATGTTTTAGATAATCTGGAAGAAATTCTGGTAGCGTCAGATGTTGGTGTAAATACAACGCTGAAAATAATCTCAAGAATAGAAAAACGTGTTGCTGAAGACAAATACTTAGGTACAGACGAATTAAACCAGATTCTGCGTGAAGAAATTGGTGCTCTGTTATCTGAAACCAATACTGGAGAAGCAACTGAATTTGATATCCCAAAAGATAAAAAGCCATATGTTTTAATGGTGGTTGGTGTAAACGGAGTTGGAAAAACTACTACAATTGGTAAACTGGCTTATCAGTTTAAAAAAGCAGGTTATAAAGTTGTATTAGGAGCTGCCGATACTTTTCGTGCTGCTGCTATCGATCAGCTGCAAGTTTGGGCAGATCGTGTAGATGTGCCAATTGTGAGACAGAATATGGGGAGTGATCCTGCATCTGTTGCTTTTGATACCTTACAGTCAGCTGTGGCTCAAAATGCCGATATTGTTATTATAGATACTGCCGGACGTTTGCACAACAAAGTCAATTTGATGAATGAGCTTACCAAAGTAAAACGTGTTATGCAAAAAGTTGTTGCTGATGCGCCTCATGATGTACTTTTGGTTTTAGACGGTTCTACTGGTCAAAATGCTTTTGAACAAGCCAAACAATTTACTGCTGCAACTGAAGTAACTTGCCTTGCTGTGACTAAATTAGACGGAACTGCAAAAGGTGGGGTTGTAATTGGTATTTCAGATCAGTTTCAGATTCCTGTAAAATATATTGGTGTTGGTGAAGGAATCGAAGACTTACAGGTCTTTAATAAATATGAATTTGTAGATAGTTTTTTTAAATAGTTTATAATGAGTTTTTCTTCTTTAAAAAATATAACGCCTCTTACTTTTTATTTTGCAAGCGTTATTTGTTTCGTTTTAGCAAATGTAATCAGAGATCAAGCTTTGTCCTTCTACTACGTTTTATTGGTTTTAGGTTTAATATTCTTTTTTATGGGAATTCTGAAAAGATTGCGTACGAAGCGATAGAGTAATAGCAGTAAATTTTTCTTCTTTAAGATTGCGTCAAATTGCATTGTTGATTTTTTTAATAATGTTTATAACTTGATGGTGATCTTATTTTTGTTTTCTGGAATTTTTATTTCTTTTGAATTTTATAAAGTTAACTTTGCATTACTAAATATTCTTTTGAAAACCGAAGCCTTAGCCCTGATGGAAGCGATATCCTTTTTCTGGATTCTTTAGCCAGGAAAAGATATAGCGTACAGCAGGAATAGCTCCTAATTTTTATACTTTTAATTATCAGAATTGTTCAAAAGAACAGTTTTGAATTTAATATATTTTTATACTATGAAAAAAACTTTTATAATTTTGGTTGTGTCACTCTTCTTTGTAAGTTGCAAACAGGAAATTAAACCGGCTGATATTGCGAAATTAAATGGTTATTGGGAAATCGAAAAAGTGGTTTTTGATAAGGGTGAAGAGAAGGATTACAAAATGAATGAGAGTTTTGATTATTTTGATATTAAAAATAACAAAGGAATCAGAAAGAAGGTAATGCCACAATTTGACGGAACTTTTTTAACGAGTGATTCTTTTGAAAATGTTTCGGTTCGATTTAAGGGTGAGCAGGTTTTTCTGGATTATAAAACAGATTATGCAAAGTGGAGTGAGGAATTGATTTCGATTTCAGACGAGAAACTGGTGGTGAAAAATCAGCAAAAAAAAGAGTATCATTATAAAAAAGCAGCAGCAATAAATTTATTAGGAGATGGCAAAAAGACTAAATAATCAAACGATTGGGGCTGTTTTGCAACAGATTATCCAGGTGAATAAATTAGGGGCAGGAATGGACCAGATTGATGTAAAGGAGGCCTGGAGACAATTGATGGGGAATGGTGTTAATACGTATACAAGAAACGTGGTTTTGAAAGGTAGTACATTATATGTAGAGTTGTCATCAGCGGTTTTAAGAGAGGAATTGAGTCACGGAAAAACTAAGATCGTGAAAATGATTAATGAAGAGTTGGGGCGTGAAGTGGTGACGGATGTGGTTTTGAGATAAGTGTTTAATAGAACGTTTAAATTGTCATGATTGTAAATTCTAAGTTTAAAATTTCACCAATTTTGTTAATTTCAATTTTAAGTATTTTGCCATTTTTGGCTATTTACATTTATGTTATTTCTCCACAAGAAAGTGTAGCTTTTCCTTTAGTAGTATTTATGATTATTGTTTATTTTTGGTTTGCTTTAGTGAGAACCAGGGTTCATAAAGTAATTATTGAAAAAAACAATATAATAGTTAAGCGTTATTATGGGTTAGGTAGGTCTATAGCTTATGACTTTAGCAAATTAGATGGTTTTGTGGTTTTATTCGAAAGTGGAAAACTTGGTGTTTCTGAGTCTGTTTTTATTCTTGAAAAAGGAAAAAGAGTTGTTTGTATTTGTAGTTATTACCTAAGTAATTTTAATGATTTAAAATTAGTTTTAAAAGAAAATTTGAATGATTTAGGTGAAATAAAAGGACATGATAATATTTCTGACTTTTTAAAAAATTCATAAAAAAATCCCGTTCAACTTGTCGAACGGGATTTTTTTATTGTGTAATCTAAAATCTAAATTCAGAAATCTGAAATTTAGAATTGCTCTCTTCCAGCAAAATGGAATGCACCTTCGATAGCAGCATTTTCATCGCTATCAGAACCGTGTACTGCATTTTCTCCAATAGAAGTTGCGTATGCTTTACGAATAGTTCCTTCAGCAGCTTCAGCTGGATTTGTAGCTCCAATTAAAGTTCTGAAATCTTCTACAGCGTTGTCTTTTTCTAAAATAGCAGCAACAATTGGTCCACGAGACATGAATTCAACTAATTCTCCGTAGAAAGGTCTTTCTGCGTGAACTGCGTAAAATGCTTTAGCATCAGCTACAGTTAATTGAGTTAATTTTAATGAAACGATTTTAAATCCTCCATTAGTAATCATTGCTAAGATATTTCCGATGTGTCCGTTTTGAACTGCATCTGGCTTAATCATTGTAAACGTTCTATTTGTTGCCATTGTATATTTATTAAATTTTGTGCAAAAGTATACTTTTTTTATGAATTGATTTTAATTAATTCGTAATTAAAACACGGTAGAATAATGTTTTGACCAATGAAAGATGTTTTTTGAACCATAAAAGTAATATAAGTTCATTTAAATAGCTTTGTGTAGAAAAACAGTACCGAACTTTAGCTGTTTTCTAAAATGAACTTATATTGCTTATGTGATGAAACATTTAGACTTTGAAAATTAATTTGTTTTTGTAGAATATCCACAAGATAAAAGTCCAGATCCCCACATAAATTAAAGCTCCGGCTAAAGAGGCTGCCATTGGATTACTGAAAAATGGGGCGATTCCGAAAGTATATAAATAATTTAAAAGATTGATTTTTTCTAAAGGATTATGTGGGTTTTGAAATTCAATCATCACTAATGCCTGCGGAATAATCTGTGAGGTAAAGAAAACAATCATAGGATTTACTCCCCAGATCAGGAATGGTTTGAAACCTTTTTTGTAGTTAGTAATATCAATGATGTAATATAGTATAGTTAGAAATACGGTTGCTAATCCTGTAGTGTATAGAACATAGCTGCTTGTCCAAAGTGATTTGTTTATTGGGAATACGAGATCCCAGATTAAACCAAAAAAGATAAGTATCGTACCGATAATACCCATTTTTTGAGCTTTTTGGATTTTGATTGCATCAGTTTGTAAAAGTTGTCCAATCAATAAACCAATTATTCCGTTTACGATCGACGGAAATGTGCTTAAAATACCTTCAGGATCCCAGGTGATAGTGCCGCGATACATATGTCCTTTTAGTAAAACGCTATCAAGCCAGGAAGCTAAATTAGTTCCTTTGTCAAGATTTGCGGCTCCAATTCCGGGAACAGGAATTAATGTCATTATTGCCCAATATCCCAGTAATAAAATAATTCCGGTTATAATTTGAGTTTTTTGAGATGTTTTAAGATACAAAAGCGAAACAACAAAATAAACAATTGCAATTCGTTGTAAAACTCCCGGTAAACGCACATCGTGATAGGCTTCGATACCGCTATATGCCAAAAAAAGATAAATAGCGAGAATTGAAAATGCCAGTATGTTTTTGACTTTTGAACTAAAACTTCCCATTAAAGCGTAACCAACAGCAATGGTAATAATTAATCGGCCAATTAAAAGTGGAATTCCTTCAAGACCGAATAGCTGTATTTTTCCAAAAAAGTTAAAGAAAATCCCCAAACAAAGCATTCGCAGAGAGCGAACTAAAATTTTGTTGAAAGTGCTTCCGTCATAAAATTTATCAGGCATTGCCAGTGGTACTGCCACTCCCATAATAAAGATAAAAAACGGAAAAACTAAATCGGTTGGCGTGCAGCCATGCCATTCTGAATGTAATAAAGGTCCGTAAACATGTCCCCAGTCTCCGGGATTATTTACAATTGTCATTAGTAAAATGGTTAATCCTCTAAAGACATCTAAAGATATCAAGCGCTCTCTGGTCATAATTTTGGTAAATAGGTTAATTTTTGTTTTAAATGTTACTATTTGGTTTAGAGAGGCAATAATTTCAGAAGAGGTGGTTATTTGTTTCTGAGGATTATTACTTTATTTTACCGTTAAACGGATTGTTTTTTTGTCACGAATTCCACTAATTTTTATTCATGAGAATTAATATTCGTGTAATTAATCGCGGTTTTTTTTCGATATTTATATTGTAATTATATTAAAATTCGCTTCTAATGGTTTTAACTTTTGAATTAAAAGCGGAATCAATTGTTCGCCTTTTTCTAAATAAAATTCAGAAAAATTAGTTTGGCGTTCCTGTAAACTTTGATTCGGGAATAACTCGAATTGCAAATCTGTTACGCGTTGTAATTCGTTTTCTAATTTTCGTTTTTGAGCTTTCAATAATCTTTTCTCAAGATTGTCTAAACCTTTCTTTTGTTTGACTTCCTGCGCTTTGACTGCTCCGGTAAATGACTTTTCCGTTTGTTGTGCCAATACGTAAAGATATTCAAATTGTTTTTCTAATGCTTCTTTTTGAGGTGTTAAATCAATTGGGAAAGCAGATAATTTGTGCGTGATTGCATTGATTAAATTCGCTGGTTTTGTAAAAAGATCTGCCCAGCTTAAACCTAGGTTATCGGCTTTTTTAACTTGTTTTTCAGTAGCTAAAAGTACTGAGTTACGAACAAGAAGCATCGGGAAAGTAATGTTTACGGCTTCGAAGAAAGATTTTAATTCTAGCCAATAGGCAATTTCTCCACCTCCGCCAATATAGCATAAATTGGGTAAAATAATCTCCTGGTACAACGGACGCATAATCACGTTTGGACTGAATTTCTCAGGATTGTTTTCTAGCAATTTTAGAATTTCGTCTTTCGAAAATGAGATTTTGGTATTGTTAACGAAGTATTTGTTATTCTCAAAAATAATGCGTTCACGTAAGTCATCTTCGATATAAAATAAATTAATTTCACGCGGATTTACCTGAACGGTATAAGCAGCAAGTTGTTCTATCGTTTTCTGAACCGCCTTGAAAGAAGTTTGTTGTTCTAATTCTTCTTTGATATAAGGAATAAATGCACGTTTTAAATTTGCATCATCAGCATCTAAAATCACTAAACCATAGTTAGCAAATAAACTATTGGCTAAAAAGCGCGTTGCATCTGCTAAGTTTTCATGTTTTAAATAAGCTTCTTCAAATAATTTTTTAATAACATTAGCATTAGTGCTTGATCCCAGTTCCGCAGCATAAATTTCCAGAAAATCAGCTAAACCTTCAGTAGAAAGTCTGCCAACAGGACCTGTGCTTTCTTTATTCCAACGAAATTTCTTTCCTTTAAAATTAAAGTAATTGATTTCTTCAAAATCATGATCTTCTGTCGCCATCCAATATACCGGAACAAAATTATTCGCCGGATATTTTAATTTTAATTCCTTCGTCAGATTAATCGTCGAAATAATTTTATATAAGAAATACAACGGACCGCTAAATAAATTTAATTGGTGCCCAGTCGTTATGGTAAACGTATTTGGAAGCGCTAGAAGCTCTATGTTTTGTTTCGTTGCATCAGAGACTTCAATATGCTGGTATTGTTTTTTTAGAGTTTCAACCAAGGGCATTCGATTTTGATTATCGAAGTTTGCTTGTTTCTCAATGATTTGTTTTTCAAAGTTTTTCGATGTTGGAAAATGATTGTACAGCGGCTTTAATTCTGGTTTTTGATCTAAATAATCTTGCATCAATTTAGAGAAATATCCTGAAGTTTGGTAGCTGATACAGTCTGTTGGCATAATTTTAAATTTATTTTTGACAGCTGTAAATTTAATGAAAATATGCAGTTAAATTCAGTTTTAACTATTGCTTATGATTTGATTTTTTACTTTTATTTTAAAGTTCCTGTAATCAGCTGTTTAAAATTGAAATAGGATGCAGTTTAAAAAGTGTAGTTTTTATGATAGTTGTTAAAAAAGATTGTTATTTTGAAACTATTTATGATAATGGTGAATTATTAATAACGAAATTATATTTTTGCAATAAAAAAAGATATATCTATTTTACATGGAAACTAACCCGAAAAAGAAGAACTCATTAAAACATGTTCTTTTTGGTTCCTTAATTGGAACTACAATTGAATTTTTTGATTTTTATATTTATGCCAATGCTGCAGTATTGGTTTTTCCGCAATTATTTTTTCCTGGTTCTAATGCGACTATGGCGACTCTGGAATCTTTGGCTACTTTTTCAATAGCTTTTTTATCGCGTCCTTTAGGTTCAGCCTTTTTTGGACATTATGGTGATAAAATAGGACGTAAGTTCACTCTCGTTGCCGCTTTGTTAACGATGGGGATTTCGACTGTTGCCATTGGATTTTTGCCAAGTTATGCCAGTATTGGTGTTGCAGCTCCATTATTATTGATGCTGTGTCGATTTGGGCAAGGTGTAGGGTTGGGAGGCGAGTGGGGAGGAGCTGTTTTATTGGCTATCGAAAATGCACCGCCAAACAAACGTGCCTGGTACGGAATGTTTCCGCAATTGGGAGCTCCAATAGGATTATTACTTTCAGGAGGAACTTTTTTATTCTTGACTGATTCAATGAGTAATGAAGATTTTATGGATTACGGATGGAGAATTCCCTTTATTGCCAGTTCGCTTTTGGTAGTAATAGGGTTTTATATTCGAACAAAAATTACTGAAACTCCCTCTTTCGAAAATTCTAAAAAAGAACAGGAAGAAGTTAAAATTCCTTTTTTAGTACTTGTCAAATCATATAAAAATCAATTGATTTTTGGAACATTTGCCGCGATTACAACTTTTTTGGTTTTTTACTTAATGACTGTTTTTACGTTGAGTTGGGCGACTTCAGATTTAGGAATTGTTAAAAGAGACGGATTGTTAATACAATTATTTTCAGTATTGTTTTTTGCCATCTTTATTCCGGTTTCGGCAGTAGTTGCAGATAAAATTGGCCGACGTAAAATGCTAATTATAGCAACTGTAGCAATCGGGATTTTTGGATTTTTCTTTTCATACTTTTTAAGTTCCGGTAACATTGTTCTGGTGACCATTTTTGCCTGTATCGGAATGGCTTTAATGGGATTCACATATGGACCTTTAGGAACTTTTTTATCAGAGCTGTTTCCAACAAATGTTCGTTATTCCGGTGCGTCCTTGACTTTTAATATGGCTGGAATTCTTGGTGCTGCTTTTGCGCCAATGATTGCTATTTGGTTAGCCTCTACTTATAGTGTAAGTTATGTAGGGATATATTTAACAATTGCAGCCTGTATCTCTTTGTTTTCATTTTTGGTGATTAGCAAAGAAGAACATAAGTTTTAAAAGTTTAATCGTAATCCGATATTTATCGGAAACAAAAGATTTACACAAAGTCCACAATCATGATAATAAGTATCATGATTGTGGACTTTGTAATTTAAATCTATCTCTTCAGACTAAAATGCCCTCTATATTCTTTTCCGTTTAATCTTGTTGCAGTAAACCAATAATCTGATGCAGGTTCCTGACTGCCCAGATAATTTCCATCCCATGAAGTATTAGTACTTAATTCTTTGATGAATTTTCCATAACGATTAAATATTTTGATTCCTGTATTAGGTTTCAAATACGCAAAATCTATTGTCCAGGTATCATTATAACCATCGTTGTTTGGAGTGAAAAATTTGGGAAAAGGAAGTTCGTCAACAAAATTAATACAATCTCCTTGTGTTGCTTCAAGAATAGTAATAGTAACAGGTATTCTGTTGCTTTCGCAATTATTTATGGTTTGTAAAGCATAATAAGTAATCCCGTTTTCGAGAGTTACTGCTTCAGATAATGTGATATTTGAAGATGTGCTTTGATACCATTTTATATTTTGTCCTGTAATGTTGATGCTTTTTATTGAAGCATTTTTTTGAATACAGAATGTTTGAGGTGAATCAGCAATTGGATTTTGAGTATCCTGAATTTTTACTGTAACAGCCAATCTTTTACTTTCGCAATTGTTTAATGTTTGTGTACCGTAATAAATACCATTTTGTAATAAAGTGGTTTCGGATAAAATATTACCATTTGTCGGAGAATCGTACCATTTAATTGCTGTTCCGGTTAAATTTATATTTTCCAAAGTTGCAATTTCGTCTATACAAAATTGTTTATTAGCGCTTCCGCCTGGCATTGGAGTATCATAAACTCGGATTAAAAAAGGAGTTCTGTCACCTTCGCAACCAATTGTTTGCGAAGCATAATATGTTCTATTGTCTTCTAGTAAGGTTGTATTTGGTAAACTGGCCGCAGAGAAATCAGTATCGTACCATTTTGTGTTTTGCCCAATTATTTGAATGTCGTTTAATGTTGCATTCTCACTTTTACAAAATTGCTGATTTGCATTTCCAGTTGGGGGAGATGGTGTGTTTACAATTGAAACTGTAACTCCTAATCTAGGGCTTTCGCAATTATTTATAGTTTGGGAAGCATAGTACGTTTTTCCATCTTCAAGATTAGTTGTTTCTTGTAATAATAAACCGTTCGTTAATGCATCATACCATTTTGTAGAATTCCCTGTAACTTGAATGTTGGCAACAGTTGCATTTTGGGCTGAACAAAAAGGTTGATTAGTATCTGCTGTTGGTGGTAAAGTATTGTGAATTTTTGTTGTCACAGGTACTCTTTCGCTTTCGCAGCCTTTAATAGTCTGTGATGCGTAATACGTTACATCATTTTGTAGTGCAGTTGTATTTGGTAAGAGTATTCCGGAAGTTGCACTATTATACCATTTTATATTCTGGCCTGTTATAGAAATATCATCTAAATCTACATTAATGGGATTGCAAAATGATTGTAGCGAAGAGGTAATTGGTATTTTAAGAGGATTAACTATTAAATTAAATGTAGTTTCACTATAACAATTTAGGTTGTCTGCTTGAGCCACTCTTGCATTAATTATTGCAGTTTTACTTTGAAGAGGATTTGGTAATGGACTTTGGAAAGGATTACCATTCGCATCAAAATAAGATACTGTCATTCCGGTTTGATTCCCAAGGAGTTCAGATTGAATATCAGATGTATTAAACGATGCAGTGCCACTTGGGTAGGTATTTTCACAAGCGGAAAGAGTTGTAACTTTATTGGCAATGGGCGATGATTTAACGTTAATTATCTTTGTTCTATTATATATTTGTCCCAGCATGTCGGTAAATGTTGCGGTAACTTCGTATTGGTCGGCTGAAGAAAATGTATGGGTTGGATTAATTAAAGTACTTGTATTTTCAGTATTAGAATTTATATCTCCAAAATTCCAGACAACGCTTTTTATGTCAAGGCTATTTACTAACGAGAATTGTTTTTGAAGTCCATTACAATCTTTATTGACAGTTATGGTAAAAGGAGTATCATCTATTGCTTCTCCATTGACAGTAATGTAAAATTTTGCATCTGGACGATTTAAAGATAATGTTGTTTTATATTCATTATACGGAGGACATCCGCCCTTTTTAGACCTAAACCATGAAAAATCATTATCTTCAGCTGTACCGGCTACAAATGCATGTGCTTCACTATTTGTGCTGTGTAATTGAAAAACTTCAACTAATATTTCTTGAGTACCAGCGGGTACGATTATTGGATTTTCAAAATTTACAGTAATGATTTGGGTGTTATTACTACTCATTGGAAGTTTAACAATTTGACTACTTCCTATTAAATTTGACTCAGAAAAAGAGCTCGGAAAGTTTGAATCAATAGCATAAATATTGAATTGTAGATTGGTATCCCAATTAACGGAATAAAACAGACCAACTTCGCCAGTATTAATTATGAAGTTTTGATTAGACTTGATTCCAAAATCTGAAAGTACAAATTTTCTCGCCCAGCAAATACCTCCCCAACTACAAGAATACATAGAATTCTGGATCACAGCATTTCCAATATTATGAGTTAGTGTAGTTTGTGAATATAGATTCAAATTAAAAAATAGAAAAAAAGTAAATAAGGTAATTGTAATTCTATTCATTGATAGTTATCGTAATATATATGACTAAAATTTGGATTCTCGCAAATGTAATTAAATATCTACAAAATAAAACTAAAACTAGAACTTGAATCTTTTCCTGAAAATTCACTAAATATGCCGTATTTTTGCAAAAAAAATAATTCCTTTTGAAAACCAAACTTTTTGTTGTTACGCCGCCTTTTACCCAACTGAATACTCCGTATCCGGCGACAGCGTATATAAAAGGATTTCTGAATACCAAAAATATCGAAGCGGTTCAGGCTGATTTGGGTATTGATGTGATTTTGGAGTTGTTTTCGAAAAAAGGATTGATAGATTTGTTTCTTTATTCTCAGGGCCTTTTTGAAAACGTGTCCTCCCGCGCGGAGTCGAGGGATGAAGTTTCAGATAACTCCAAACGTATTTTTGCTTTACAAGATGAATATGTCAAAACGATTGATGCTGTAATTCAGTTTTTGCAGGGGAAAAATCCAACATTGGCTTTGCAAATTTGTCAGGAAGATTTTCTGCCGGAAGCTTCTCGTTTTGCACAATTAGAAGAACTCGATTGGGCTTTTGGAACTATGGGAACTCAGGATAAAGCAAAACATTTGGCGACTTTGTACCTTGAAGATATCTCCGATTATATTGTTGAATGTGTCGACGAAAATTTTGGTTTTAGCCGATATGCTGAACGTTTGGGCCGAAGTGCTAATTCTTTTGATGAATTGTACCAAGCTTTACAACAAGAACCAACTTATATCGATGCAATTCTAATTTCGATTTTAAAAGCGAAGATTGAAACGATTCAACCTACATTTTTTCTGATTTCTGTTCCCTTTCCCGGGAATTTATATAGCGCTTTTCGTTGTGCTCAATGGATTAAACAACATCATCCCGAAATTAAGATTTCGATGGGCGGAGGTTTCCCAAATACCGAATTGCGTTCCCTTTCGGATGCACGTGTTTTTGAGTTCTTCGATTTTATAACTTTAGACGATGGTGAAGTTCCAATAGAAGAACTTGTTCAAAATTTGTCTTCCCGAGCGGAGTCGAAAGAAGAGAAGCAATACAAAAGAACCTTTCTTCTGGAAGACGGAAAAGTGGTGTATAAAAACAATTCCTTAAAACATGATTACAAACAAGCTTACGTAGGAACGCCTGATTATTCAGATTTGTCTTTGGATAAATACATTTCGGTAATCGAAATCGTGAATCCGATGCACAGAATGTGGAGCGATGGACGTTGGAATAAACTCACCATGGCACACGGCTGTTACTGGGGTAAATGTACCTTTTGTGATATTTCATTAGATTATATCAAAGTATATGAGCCTGTTGCTGCCAATTTGTTGTGTGATCGTATGGAAGATATGATGCTGCAAACGGGTCAGAATGGTTTTCATTTTGTAGATGAAGCAGCTCCTCCGGCTTTGATGCGCGCTTTGGCTTTAGAAATTCTACGCCGAAAACTAGCCGTAACCTGGTGGACAAACATTCGATTTGAGAAAAGTTTTTCTAAAGATCTTTGTTTGTTGTTAAAAGCTTCCGGATGTATTGCCGTTTCAGGCGGTCTGGAAGTAGCTTCTGATCGTTTATTAAAATTAATAGACAAAGGTGTAACGGTAGAACAAGTCGCAAAAGTGACCCGAAATTTCACGGAAGCCGGTATTATGGTTCACGCCTATTTGATGTATGGATATCCAACACAAACGATTCAGGAAACCGTTGACAGTCTGGAAATGGTACGCCAATTGTTTGAAGCAGGAATTTTACAATCCGGATTTTGGCATCAGTTTGCGATGACAGCTCATAGTCCCGTTGGATTGTATCCGGAGAAATTTGGCGTTACAAAAAAGACTGAAGTCATTGGTACTTTTGCCAATAATGATATCGACTATACAGATTCTACAGGAATCAATCATGATAAATTTAGTTTTGGATTAAAGAAATCGCTCTTTAATTTCATGCACGGAATTTGCTTTGATTACGAACTACAGGATTGGTTCGATTTTAAAATACCGAAAACAAAAATTGATCCCGACTTTATTTTTAATGCACTTGAAGAAGGAAATGATTTTAATACAAAACCAAATGCAAAAGTAGTTTGGCTGGGAGGAAAACCTTTTGCTGAACATTTTACAAAATCGAAAAAAGGAAATTCATGGGAAATGATGACTTTTACTTTTCATGATAAAAAAGAGAGTTTCAATATTCAGACCAATAAAGAAGAAGGCGAATGGCTGGTTGAAATTTTAACTAAAATCACGATTTCGAATGCTAAGAATTATACTTTTCAGGAAGTAAAATCAGATTTTGAAACGAGTTTAGATGACTTTGAATTGTTTTGGTATTCCAAACCAATTAATACATTACGTGAATTTGGATTATTGGTTTTATAATCAATATTCCACACAAGTTCCATCGTCAGGAATGTCAACTTTATCCAGAAGATCATGTACAGAAAGTGCTACGCTTAACTCAATTCTGGTAGTTGGGCAATGGTTTAAGGCTTCTAAATGATTGGCGAAAACTTTTCCAGGAGCCAATGCAGCAAACTTCAAAATATCGTTCATTCGCATCAATAACGGCTGACCGATATCTAAACGTGCCGTTCCGCAGGCAACTGTTGCAATATCTGGTTTAAATTCAATTAAAACTTTTTGAACATGTTCTGTAAAAATCGTATCAGAACTGATATAAATCGATTTTTGGTTTGGTAATTCAATATGAAAACCCATCACATTTCCCATCAGTTTTGCAATAAATCCGTAACCGTGAATGGCAGGAATTCCAGTAATCTTACCACCTAAAAAATCTTGTGGTTCCCAATAACTCAAGCTTTGAATGATGTTTAGCCCTCTTTTTGTCAAAGCATTTTCATCTTTTATGCTGCAAACGACAGGAATACTTTTTCGTCTTAGAAAAATTTCGCCAGCTTTATCAATATGGTCAGCATGCAAATGGGTAATGAGACAAATAGTGACTCTGCTCAAAATATCCCTGCTGTTTTTAGGCAAAGCGACAAGCGGGTTTCTTTTGGGTTTATAACGAAAGAGGGTAAAAGGTGGAATTGTTTTTCTTTTTCCTAACATGGGATCAACCAATATAACATCGGTTTCAGTTTCGATAACTAAAGTAGCATTGCGTAAGTGATGTAATTTCATATCCAGGAAATTTATATCTTAAAATTACGAAAGTTTTTAAAACTTGTTTTACAGATTTTTCCCTAATTTTAGCAGAATTGTTATTTTTTAATTTCAGATATTGTTTTACTGAATAGTGCAGAGATTCCTCGTTACTAAGAAGGACAAGATTAGGTTCTGATTGCGAATGATGGATTAAAATCCATCCCTACAATATATTTTGTTCCTATCGGAACTTTAAAAAAAATTCCAGAGGAATGATTTATATTGTAGCAACGGATTTTAATCCGTTGAAATAAAAATTAGTTTTTATCATAGAAATCTGAAGGACAATCTTTGTGATTACTTTATGATGCGCTAAAAAAAATAAAACTACATCGTAAACCGAAACCCAATTCCATGAAGGTTTTCTATAGAAATCCCTGTTTCATTAATCAAAATTTTACGCAAACGCGAAATAAAAACGTCCAGGCTTCGTCCCATAAAATAATCGTCAGTTCCCCAGAGCGAAGTTAAAATCTGCTCTCTTTTTAAAACCAAATTTTTATTATCAAGAAATAATTTTAGTAAATCAGCTTCACGTTGTGTAAGACTAATTTTTTCACTTTCATTAAAAAGAATAAAATTGTTAATATCAAATTGATACTTTCCAATCTGATAAAAGTTTTTTTCTACGGGAATATTTTTCTGAGAACGCTTTAGAAAAATTTCAATTTTCAAAAGCAATTCTTCGATACTAAAAGGCTTTACCAAATAATCATCGGCACCCAATCGCAATCCTTTAATACGGTCTTCTTTTAAAGTCTTAGCCGAAAGGAAAATAATCGGAATATCAGTATTCAATTTCCTAATTTCAGTAGCCAATTCAAAACCATCCATTTTGGGCATCATGATATCAAAAATACAAATGTCAAAATTTTCTTTTTTAAAGGTCTCCAAACCCAGTTTTCCGTCGCAGCAATGCACCACTTCATAGTTGTTTTGTTCCAAATTGTCTTTGGTCAAAAAAGCTAATGTTTCATCGTCTTCGGTATAAAGTATTTTGAATTGTTTCATTTTTTATAAGGAATTGACAAAGTTATAGTAATGCCGTTTGTGGGGTTATTTTGTACTTTTATTTTCCAGTTATGCAAGTTGCAAATTTCTTTTACATAATACAAACCAAGTCCAAAACCGTTTACCTCATTGCTTTTTTCGTTTTGAGCACGGTAAAATTTATCAAATACAAAAGACATGTTTTTGGGAGAAATTCCGATTCCGTTATCACTAAAAGTCATCTTTATAATTGAATTTTCCGTTGAAATTCCAATTGTGATTTCCGGTTTTTCGTTGCAGTATTTTATAGCATTGTCCAATAAATTATAAACCAGATTGGAGAAATGAAAAACATCGGTTTCTATCTGATATTCATTCGACGGCGTTTGGATTTTAATAGAAGCTTCAGGATATTTCAATTGAATATTTTCGATAGTTTCTTCGATAATAGGAACAATTAAAACCATTTCTTTTTTTAATTCTAAAGGAGCATAATCTGATTTGGCAATATTTAAAATTTTCTCAATATGATTGTTCAGTTTGTGACTTTGGTTGATAATAATATTCGTGTACGTATGCAATTTTTTATCGTCTTTAATTGGGTTTTGTTCACTTAGGTATTTTGAAGCTATTAAAATAGAAGATAAAGGTGTTTTGAATTCGTGCGTCATATTATTGATGAAATCCCGTTGCAATTCTGAGTATTTTTTTTGCTGTAAAAGCGTAAAAATCGAATATACGTAAATCAATAAAATCAGAATTAGAGCGATCGAAAGTATAAACCAAAAGCGCATAGAACTGAACAAATATGTCGTTTCGTTGGGAAAACGAATGGCAAAGTAATATACTAAATTTTTGTGCTTTGGAAAAGAAACCGTTCTTTTTGTTTTTTCTTTTTCAGAAAACGAAATATACTTTCCGTAAACCATTTCATCACTTTGGCAATTGTAGACTGCGTATTCAAAATCAGTTGTAATATTCATTTTTTTAAACTCTGATCTCAAATAGAATTCTAAAATATCTGGTTCAAAATCGTTCTGAATATTTACAATATAATAATCGTTCGAAATTTTTTGAACTGGGTTCTGACAAGATGCTTCATGATCTTTTCCTTCGTATAATTTTCTGGCAACTTCAAGCAAAGCGATGTTTGCTTTCTGGCTTAGTTTTTTTTGTTCCAGGGTAAAAGCTTCTTTAGTCCAAAGCAATTGTGCCACCAATATACTAATAATGGCTACAAGTCCCAGAAGGATAATGCTATTGAGTTTATTTATTTTCAAAAAATGCGGTTTTTAGACTGTAATATTAATCAAATTTAGACTTAAAAACGGCGATTAACAAGTCATTAACAAAGATTTGAAAGTGGTTAACAGCGATTAGGATTTGTCTGAATTACCTTTGTAAAACAAAATTAGAACTATAAACCATTAAAATATATAATTATGAAAATGATCAAAATTTCGATGTTAGCCTTAGCTTTAAGCTTAATGTCTTTTTCAGCAATTGCACCAATACAATCTATGACTTCTGAAGAAAAATTGGTTGAAGCTGCTGCTTCGACAATTGTATGGAAAGCAGAAACTATCGATGTAGGTCAGATTCCTCAGGGAACACCAAAAGCGATTGTTTACGAATTTAAAAATACAGGAAAGACAGCAGTAGTGATTACAAATGTTCAGGGATCTTGCGGTTGTACTGCGACAGATTATACAAAAGAACCAATTTTACCTGGTAAATCAGCGAAAGTAACGGCAACGTACAACGCTGCCAATAAAGGTGGTTTTACAAAAACAGTTACTGTTACGACAAGTGCAGAAAGTACTCCAAAAGTACTTACTCTAAAAGGTACAGTAATCTAAAAATAAAGGTTAGTTATAAAGCGAAAAACTCCAGTTAAGTCATGTTAGCTGGAGTTTTTTTATACTTTGTATTTTAGGAAATCAGTATTTTTCTTTGATCGCTTTTGCAGGTTTGTAAGGCAAATATTAATTTTTGTATAAATACTTTGTTTTCACCAAAACTTTTCTATTTTTATTAAAAATAATATTATGAAAATTTTGTATCCGCTGATTGCTGCTATCCTTCTTTTTTCAATGATTTCTTGCAATAAGAAAGCAGAAAAGAAAGGCGAAGAACTGAAAGAGACTTCTGAAAAAGTGGTACCTGAACTCAAAATTTCAATTGATAGCGTCGGTATTACTGCTTTTTACAAGAGATATCCCAAAGTGGTTAAATTTCAGGATCAGGTTTTGGCTTTGTACAAGAAAAACAATTCAACTCAATTGTGGCTGGATAATAAAGGTGTAGTCGAATTTGCAAATACGCTGTTTAATAAATATAAAGGACTCGAGCAGGAAGGTTTAAAAGCAAATTTCCCTTATAACGAAAATATCAGTTCTATTTTTGAACATATTCCTGAAAATAAATTAGCAAAAGCTGACACAGATTTGATGATTACAAATCTCTATTTTTATTATGTTCAGAAAGTGTCCGGAGTAGATGAAAAAACGACCAAATCACTAGAATGGCTTTTACCTCGTAAGAAAGTAAATTATCAGGTGTTTTCAGATTCTATTTTTAAAAAATCTACCATTAGTGATGATAAAAAAAGTAAGATGTTCAGTCAATATTACAAACTTCGCGATGCATTACAGCAATATCGAGAGATAGAGAAAAAAGGCGGATGGAAAACAATTGAAGTTGGCGAAGGTTTTAAAAGTTTAAAAAAAGGAGATTCTGTTGCTGCAATTGGACAAATAAGAGAAAGATTGTTTCTAACAGGAGATCTTAAGGAAAACAGTAAAAGTAATGTATGTGATTCTACATTAATTTCCGGGATTAAAAATTTCGAATCTCACCACGGATTAACTCCAAAAAATATAATCTTACCTGAACACATTGCTGAATTGAACATTCCGGTTTCAGACAGAATTAAAACTATCATTGTCAATATGGAACGCTGCAGATGGATTGATCCTGAACTCGAAAAAGGCAAAGAATTTATAGAGGTTAATATTCCTGAATTCAAATTGTATTTGATTCGTAATCACGAAATTGTTTTTGTATCTCCGGTTGTTGTAGGTAAAGCAATGACTAAAACCGTGGTTTTTAGCGGAATGATGAATAATATTGTTTTTAGCCCATATTGGAATATCCCTCCAAGTATCATAAAAAGCGAGATTAAACCCGGAATGGCGAAAAATAAAAATTATTTGGCACAAAAAAATCTGGAATGGAATAATGGTGCTGTTCGTCAGTTGCCTGGAAAAAATAATTCGCTTGGTTTGGTGAAGTTTTTATTCCCAAATTCAAATAATATTTATTTACACGATACGCCGGCAAAAAGTTTGTTCGAAAGAGAAAACAGAGCTTTTAGTCATGGTTGCGTTCGTGTGGGGAAACCAAGAGAATTAGCCATTGAACTTTTAAAGCAAGATCCAAGCATGACTCCGGAGAAAATTGATAGAGCGATGCATGCCGGAAAAGAAAGCTGGTACACGCTAAAAAAGAAAATTCCTGTTTATATTGGTTATTTCACAGCTTGGGTAGACAGAAATGGAAATTTGAATTTTTATAAAGACGTTTACAAAAGAGATGACAGTTTGATAAAACTTCTTACGGAAGAATAAAAAAAAAGTTTGCCACTAATTACACGAATTTGCACTAATTTTTATCTACAAATTGAAAGATAATTTGCGGAAATTCGTGTAATTAGGGTCTAAAAACCTATTTGGAAATCACATCAAGACATTTATAAAAGGGACAACAGTTTGTCGATAACTACAGTTGTTTGTACGCAGATTTGGCAGATTAAAGGAGATTTAATTGGTTTTTTTTTAAGTTATCAAAAAAAAAATCTGCGCTTATTTGCTAAAATCTTTTTAAATCTGCGTGAAATAAATCGATGAAATTATTGGCAAAAATCTATTTAGGCAATACATCGACACACTTATAAAAACGTTTACTGTAATGATCAGAATCTAAATCGCTAATGGTTACGCTGCCGGCTTTTCCGGAAGAAGCGTGAATGAATTTTGAATGCATACCATTGGCCTCACAAATGATCCCGACATGTCCTACGATAGTTTTGTTCCTGTAACCGTAAAAAACTAAAACATCTCCAACTTTAAAATCTTCGGATTTTTTTGCGGTTCCCAGATTTTTGTAACCGCTTGAACTTCTTGGTACGGTAACTTCAAAATGCTGGAAAACGTAATTGACAAACCCTGAACAATCAAATCCTCTTTTTGGGTTATTTCCTGCGTATAAGTAAGGTGTTCCCAGATATTGTTTAGAATAGGAAATAAGAGAATCACGATCTATAGTTATTTGTATTTTTTCGATTGGAGTACTAACAGTTTTTTTTTCTTTTTTTAAAGTAAAAGAAGAGCATAAAATAATGCTTGCAAATGCTATATAGAGAGTTAATTTCATCTTTAGAAAAAAATATAAGATTTAATTGATAAAAATAGGATGTTGTTTTTGAATATCAAAGCGATATTTTGCAAAGACAGCTATGGATGGGTAATAATAACCGAAGATACGTCTTTTTATTTTGGTGTTTTTTTATTACTTTTTGATGTTTTAGTATCTTTTTGTCTGTTGAATTTCAGATATATTTGTGAATCGTATTTATATTTTAACAAATAAATTATGTTTCTCAAAAAAATATCATTTTTAATTTCGTTTTTGCTGATTTCGTTTGTTTCGACTTCACAAAACAAAACAAAAACTTTTCTTTATCAGGGTCGGGTTGAAAAACTTTCGGATAATAAAGTTATGTTAATAGGAACGGCTTCTTCTGTGACTTTAAATTTTACAGGAAATGAATGCTCGATTTCGTTGCAAAGTGTTGATTCCTGGGAACATCATAATTATGTTTCATTGGTTTTGGATGGGAAATATATAGGAAAATTGAGGATCGAAAAAGGTACAGCGCAATCTTTCCCGATAAAAGTTACTTCAAATAGAAAAGAACACACTTTAGAAATTTATAAAACTACAGAAGCACATAGTGGCGGAATTCTATTTGCCGGAACAACTGCAAAACTGACTTCGATTACTGCCAAAAAGAAAAGGAAAATTGAATTTATAGGAGATTCTATAACTTGTGGCGCAGCGAGCGATCCGTCTGACGTTCCTTGTGATAAAGGTGAATATTTTGATCATCATAACGGATATTACGCTTATGGGCCAGTTCTTTCAAGAGCAATTGGTGTCGATTATCTAATGAGTTCTGTTTCGGGAATTGGGATGTACCGCAATTGGAATGATGAGAACAAAGATGAAGCGATTATGCCGGATGTGTATCAGAATCTGTATTTAACAAAAGAGGCTTCAAAACCTAAATATGATTTTGCTTTTCAACCGGATATTATCAGTATTGCATTAGGAACTAATGATTTTTCTGGTGGAGATGGTAAAAAAGAGCGTTTACCTTTTAATGCGGAAAAGTATGTTTCGAATTATATCAACTTTATTAAAATGTTGTACCAACACAATCCAAAAGCACAAATCGTGATTACTAATAGTCCGATGGTTAACGGACAAAAGGCAGTTGTTTTTAAAGATTGTCTGAACAAAGTCAAAGAGGCTTTTGCATCTGATAAAACCCATAAACCCATTGCGATTTTCAAATTTAAACCTATGACACCAAAAGGTTGTTCAGGACATCCTGATGTTGCAGATCATAAAGTATTGGCCAATGAATATGCTCCTTTTTTAAAAAAGCTGCTAAATGAAAAATAATATATTTAAGTTTGCTTTCTTTCTGTTGATTTCCAGTACTATGATGGCAAACGTTACACTTCCGAATATTTTTGGTGATAATATGGTTTTACAACGCAACTCTGAAGTGAAAATTTGGGGTTGGGCGAATCCAAAAGAAGAAATCAGATTGGTTTCGGGCTGGAACAATCAGGAATATAAAGTTGTGGCAAATAATCAGGCGCAATGGGAACTTCATATCAAAACGCCTCAAGCCGGAGGACCTTATATTATTTCTATAAAAGGATATAACGAAGTCATTCTTAAAAATATTCTAATTGGAGAAGTTTGGGTTTGTGCCGGACAATCGAACATGGAAATGTCGGTAAGTTGGGGGATTGACAATGGCGAGGAAGAAATGAAAAAAGCTGCGAATCCTAATATTCGATTTTTTACCGTTCCGAAACTAACTGCAACAACACCACAAAATAATTTACTTGGAAACTGGGTTGAATCGACTCCGGAAACCATGAAAAACTTCAGTGCGATTGGTTACTTTTTTGCCAAACGCCTGCAAGAAGATTTAAAAAATGTCCCAATCGGATTGATTTCTTCGAACTGGGGCGGAACTCCTGCTGAAATCTGGATGCCGGAAGAAGTAGTTGAGAACGATCCTGTTTTACTAGAAAATGCAAAAAAACTTAATGAACAAGAATACGGACCGCGTCAACCCGGACGTGCGTACAACGCAATGATTTATCCTTTTTCAGGGTTTAAAATTGCCGGAACGCTGTGGTATCAGGGCGAATCGAATGTTGGTTCGTTGGTTTATGATCAAACGTTATCTGCCCTGATTACCTCGTGGAGGAAAGTCTGGCAAGAAGAATTTCCGTTTTACTTCGTTCAGATTGCACCTTATAAAACAGGAAGTAATAACTTCTCAAATGTAACGGTAAGAAACTCTCAACGCAAAATTTTGAATGAAGTTGCAAAGACCGGAATGGTGATAATCAGTGATATTTCCGATACGATTGATATTCATCCAAAGAATAAAAAATCGGTGGGAATTCGTTTGGCAAATCTGGCTTTGGCTGATATATACAAAGTCAAATCTGGTTTAGTGAATAGTCCGTTATTTAGAGATTTAAAGATCGATAAAAATAAAGCGATTGTTTCGTTTGATTATGCTGAAGGATTACATTTTAAAAACAAAATATCAAATCAGTTTGAATTAGCTGGAGCCGATGGTGTTTTTTATCCCGCAGAAGCTTCTATAAAAAATAATCAGGTGGTTTTGGTGAGTAAAAAAGTAGCTGCTCCTGCAAAAGTGAGATTTGCCTGGGGAAATACCATACAGTCAGATTTGTTTAATAAAGCGAATTTACCTGCTTCTTGTTTTATAACGGAGTAAAGGATTTTAGCCTCGAAGTTGCGAGATAGATTTTAGAATTTTTGCCCACGGATTGTGCGGGTTTAAACGGATTGGTGCTGGTTTTTTATTGTTTTGTCAGCTGAGCGGAGTCGAACCCCCGCAAGTAACTCGATACAGATTGGCAATCTTCTTTGCGCGGTTTCTTTGTCTTTTCGACGAAGGAGAAATCACACTCGTAACTCGATACAGATTGGCAATCTTCTTTGGGTGGTTTCTTTGTCATTTCGACGCAGGAGAAATCACATTAGTTGATTGACAAAGATTTAAAATTTCTTGTGGGGAGTTTCTTTGTCATTTCGACGAAGGAGAAATCACATTCGTAAATCGATACAGATTGGCAATCTTCTTTGCGGAGTTTCTTGTGTGATTTCTCCTGTCTCGAAATGACAAGATTGTGAAACAACAAGATTGCGAGAAAATCTAAGAAATCGAAAAGTTTTCGTTGACCTATTTGCGTGAGGGATAGAGGCGGTATCCTTTTGTGAAGTGAAACGGAATAAAAGATAAAGCCGAAAGCCTGACGTTTGCCTTTTTTCGGCCAAGCGACACGCCCAAATTATAGAAATATCTGACCATTATACCATTATGAAAAATAAAAAAATAATAACTATTGGGGTTTTTGCCCTGTTTACTGTTGGAAATATGAATGCACAGAAAAAGCCGTATCTGGATAAAAATAAAACAATTGAGCAACGTATCGACTTGCTTTTGCCCTTGATGACTTTGGAGGAAAAAGTGGGGCAAATGAACCAATACAACGGATTTTGGGATGTTACGGGACCAGCGCCAAAAGGTGGATCTGCGGAGCTAAAATACGAACATTTGCGAAAAGGCTGGGTGGGATCTATGCTGACGGTTCGTGGTGTAAAGGAAGTTCGTGCGGTACAGAAAATTGCGGTGGAAGAAACGCGTTTGGGGATTCCGTTGATTATTGGTTTTGATGTCATTCATGGTTATAAAACTTTGAGCCCTATTCCGCTGGCAGAAGCCGCAAGTTGGGATTTAGAAGCGATTAAGAAATCAGCGGCTATTGCAGCTAATGAAGCTTCGGCATCCGGAATTAACTGGACTTTTGGTCCAAATGTAGATGTTGCAAACGATGCGCGTTGGGGACGTGTGATGGAAGGTGCAGGCGAAGATCCTTATCTGGGAAGCAAAATTGCAATTGCCAGAGTGCATGGTTTTCAGGGTGAAACTATTGCCGATTTGACGAAAGTGAATACAATTGCAGCTTGTGCAAAACACTTTGCGGCTTATGGTTATGTAGAGGCAGGATTGGAATATAATATTGTAGATATGAGTAATTCTAAATTGTACAACTTGGTTTTGCCGCCTTTTAAAGCGACTGTTGCCGCCGGAGTTCGTACGTTTATGAATTCGTTTAATACATTAAACGGTGTTCCTGCGACTGGAAATATTTTCCTGCAAAGAGATATCCTGAAAGGAAAATGGAAGTTTGATGGTTTTGTAATTTCAGATTATGCTTCGATTCGCGAAATGATTGCGCACGGTTATGCAAAAGACGAAGCCGATGCTACTGCAAAGGCTGTAATTGCAGGTTCTGATATGGATATGGAATCGTATTTGTATGTGGCAAAATTGGTTGGTTTAGTAAAAGACGGAAAGGTAAAAGAAGCTCTGGTTGATGATGCGGTTCGTAGAATCCTTCGTGTCAAGTTTGAATTGGGATTGTTTGATGATCCCTACAAATATTGTGATGAGAAACGTGAGAAAGCGGTTGTTGGAAGTAAAGCCAATAATGAAGGTGTTCTCGATATGGCGAAAAAATCTATTGTATTGCTGAAGAACGATAGAAATTTGCTTCCGCTAAAAAAATCCGGACAGAAAATTGCTTTGATCGGGGCTTTGGCAAATGATAAAAATAGTCCTTTGGGAAGTTGGAGAATAGCATCTGATAATAATACTGCGGTTTCGGTTTTAGAAGGTATGCAGCAGTACAAAGATAATAAGCTGACATTTGAAAAAGGTGCTGATCTCACGGTGGGAAAAATATCATTTTTAGATGAGGTTGTTTTTAATACCACAGATAAAAGCGGATTTGAAGCGGCCAAAACAGCTGCTGAAGATGCAGATGTTGTAGTGATGGTTTTAGGTGAACATGGTTTTCAGAGTGGGGAGGGACGCAGTAGAACAGATCTTAATTTGCCTGGTTTGCAACAGGAATTGTTAGAAGAAATTTATAAAGTGAATCCAAATATTGTTTTGGTTTTAAATAATGGCCGTCCGTTAAGTATCCCTTGGGCCGCAGAACACGTACCTGCGATTGTAGAAGCCTGGCATTTAGGTACTCAATCCGGAAATGCAGTTGCTCAGGTTTTGTATGGCGATTACAACCCAAGTGGAAAATTGCCAATGTCTTTCCCGAGAAATGTGGGTCAGGTTCCTGTTTATTATAATAAATACAGCACAGGAAGGCCAATAGACAGTGATAAAAATGTTTTCTGGTCGCACTATATAGATGTAGAGAAAACGCCTCAGTTTCCGTTTGGGTTTGGTTTGAGCTATACAGAATTTGATTATAAGAATCTGAAGGTAAACAAATCTGCTTTTGCAAAAGGCGAAGATGTACAAGTGAGCGTTGAGGTTACCAATTCAGGAAATTATGACGGGAAAGAAGTGGTACAATTGTATCTTCATGATGAATATGCCAGCATTATTCGACCGGTTAAAGAACTGAAAGGCTTTGAATTGGTAGACCTTAAAAAAGGGGAAACTAAGACGATAAGTTTTACCTTGACTAATAACGAACTTGGGTTTTATGATAATGAAGGAAATTATTTAGTGGAACCGGGAACTTTTAAAATTATGGTTGGCGGAAGTTCTAATAAAGGACTGGAAAGTGGTTTCGAGATAAAAGAGTAAAAGTTTAATCAGGCAAAATTTGATTAAAATATTTTTCTCGCAGATTTAGCAGATTCGGCAGATTATTTTATCTACCTAAATATGCTAGATCTGCGAGATTGTTTTGTTATGTTAGACTACCAATGACATAGCGGCAGGAATAATTTCTCTTTTTAATTGTAATAATAGAAAAATTAGAAGGAAAAGTTTTTTTTGTAAGTTAATGATTATGAATATTATTTTTAATCGTTATCTTTGAGATAACTTCGTTTGAATAGAACTCATTACAAGTTTTCTGAAGAGGTTAATTTTTAAAGGTAAGCTGAAAACTTTATAGAGTAAGCATGATTTTAAAATATTCGTATGGAAAATTCTTTATTTAAAAAAGTAAAAATCGCAATTGATTATTGGTACATTCCATTACTTGTGGGAATACTTTTTGTTGGAATCGGAGTTTGGTCTTTTATAACGCCTTTGGCTGCTTATATAACACTTGCATTTTTGTTTAGTATTTCATTTCTGGCTACTGGAATTTTTGACATTATTTTTGCGCTTTCGAACAGAAAAAAAATAGACAATTGGGGCTGGACGCTGGCGTCAGGTATTATAGGATTGATTGTAGGGATATTACTGGTTACAAATCCATTGATTTCGATTACATTACTGCCATTATATGTAGGTTTTGTTATTTTGTTCCGCTCTATTATGGCTATTGTTATTGCTTTTAATTTAAAGAGTTATTCAGTGCCGGATTGGAAGAATCTTTTGTTTTTAGGAATCCTTGGAACAATTTTTTCTCTGATATTATTGTGGAACCCTCTTTTTGCAGGACTATCATTAGTGTACTGGACTGCTTTTGCTTTTATAGCACTTGGTATTTTCTATATTTATCTTTCTTTCAAATTAAAAAAGATACACGATATTCCTGAAAAAATTGATGAGCTAAAAGAAAAGATTCATTTGTAAAGAATACTTTTGGGTTGTCGAAAAGATAAAATTTATCATATAAATTTTTTGCAAAGTCGCTAAGACGCAAAGCTTTATTTTCTTTGCATCTTAGCGATTTTTAGCGATTAGAAAAAACAAATTTAGTTAATAGATTTAGAGAAACACGCAGGGTAAAAAAATCAATAGGAACAATGAAATGATTAATAAACTTCTAAAATCATTAGTTCATCGTTTACTATAAATGATTCAATAGTTTCTTTTTTTGAAATCAGAATTTCAGCAATTTGTTTTGTGTTTTTATTGAAAGTTTTTAAAATTATTACTTTTGGAGGAACTCCTTTTAAAAGTAATAGTTTTTCAAAGTCATCATCATGAGTAAGTATGGTAAAATTATTTTGTTTTGCAAATTGCCAGATTTCAATGTCTTTAGCCGGCTGATTTATCTTTAGATCTTTTGCATGTAAAGAATCTGGAAAATTATCTCCAACAAGTTTGATTATTCTCCATGAAATATTTGCATCAAGAAGTAATTTCATTATGCGGCAATTATTTTTGTAATATTTTCTCTATTTGCAGCAAAGGCCAAAGCAGCAAGAATATGCTGTCTTTTTAATTCAGGAAAATCCTCAATAATTTCTTCAAAGGACATTCCGGTAGATAGCCATGAAAGAATATCTGAAATACAAATTCGAGTTCCCGTAATAATAGGTTTCCCAAATCGGATATCAGGGTTTATCGAAATTAAATTTTGCCAGTTATTTTCCATAATTTTATTATTTACACAAATTTACACAAATTAAATTCAAATTTACTTTTAAAGTTGTATGGTTTGTTTTTACCTTTAAAACCTATAAACTTCCAATTTTAAATTAGAACATGAAATATAACAGATGTGGAAAGAGCGGGTTATTACTACCTGAAATTTCTTTAGGATTGTGGCACAATTTCGGATCAGTAGATAATTTCGAAAATGCTGAGAGCATTGCTGTAGAGGCTTTTGATAAAGGAATCACTCATTTTGATTTAGCGAACAATTACGGACCTGTTCCAGGTTCTGCAGAAACTAATTTTGGTAAAATTCTGTGGCATAATTTTCAGGGAAATTTACGTGATGAAATTATCATTTCAACCAAAGCCGGTTACACCATGTGGGACGGACCTTATGGGGATTGGGGTTCAAGAAAATATTTATTATCTAGTTTAGATCAGAGTCTGAAAAGAATGAAAGTAGATTACGTAGATATTTTTTATTCCCATCGTCCTGATCCGGAAACTCCAATTGAAGAAACCATGATGGCACTTGATTACGCCGTAAGATCCGGAAAAGCGTTATATGTTGGAATAAGCAATTATTCGGCAGAACAAACCCGCGTTGCAGTTGATGTCTTAAAACAATTAGGAACGCCATGTTTAATTCATCAGGCCAAATATTCGATGTTGGAGCGTTGGGTAGAAAATGGTTTATTGGATGTTCTGGAAGAAAAAGGAGTAGGTTGTATTGCCTTTTCACCTTTGGCACAAGGACTTTTAACCGATAAATACTTAAACGGAATTCCTGAAAATTCAAGAGCACATAATCCAAACGGACATTTGAAAGAAGATGAGGTTACGAATGAACGTATTCAGAAGTTAGTTCAGCTGAATGAAATTGCTCAAAACCGTAATCAATCCCTGGCGCAAATGGCATTGGCATGGCTGCAAAAAGACAAGCGAATTACATCCGTTTTAATAGGTGCAAGTTCGGTACGACAATTAAATAATAATATTGAATGCTTGCAAAACTTAGCATTTTCTTCAGACGAGTTGAATGTAATTGAGAAAATCCTCGCATAAATTATTTGATAAATACATACTGTAGAGGCGCACAGCAATGCGCCTCCGTCATGTGTAAGACACACAGTAAACCCGACAGGTTTTTGAAACCTGTCGGGTTTGACATATAATATATTATAGTATTTTAAATTATTTTTTCAATTCCAGATTATACTTCTTCACTATATCCAAAGTCGATTTATCCGAAGAAAACACAGAGTTTAACCCTTGTGGTTCCTGCGGAGGATCTGTTGTCAGGGGATCTCCCGGATTCCATTTTCCGTCTTTGGTAATTGCTTTTCCTTCGCCGCCAAATCCCCAGAAATTAGCCCCTTGTAACGGACCATTATTTTTAACGCTTTCGGCAACCCGATTAAAAATATAATTGTAAAAAACATCTCTATTTGCAACAGAAGATCCTGCAGCTAAATTTTCGTTTTCTCGCGGTAAACCAAACTCTTCAATAATTATTGGACGTTTTAGAGTATTGGCAACCTTAATATGATCATCAATATAGTTACCGGCATTTTCGAGCGTTGTAGGTAAAGTTGCTTCGGCATTATCAGCCTTAAACCAGTTCCAGTTTTTTGGCCAGATGTGCATAGTCAGATAATCAATATTAGGATTTTGGTGTGTTCTTTCAAAAATTTCCATACTATCATTCGAACTGTTTTTTCCTTCAGAACCTGTCGAGACCAAATGATTTTTGTCCAGACTATCTATCAAATTCACAATATTATTTAGCCATGAAGTAAATTTAGCTTCGTTTTCAGGCGTAAAAGTTCGGGGTTCATTCCCTACCTGCCACGACATAATGGTATTGTCCTGAGTATATTTCTTTTTCGAATAATTGTTCGTTCTTCCCATAATAAACTTTACATGATTCTCTAAAGCTTTCATGCAAGGTTCACAACTATGAAATTGTTCTGTATAAGACATAAATTGCGGCCATGTATTCGGCGCAATATTCGGAACCGGAATTGCCCCTTTGCCATTCCACTCTAAATATTGCGACATTCCGCCCGACCATTCCCAGTTGTTTGTTAAATATAAAACAGCGTACATTTTGCGTTTGCCCATTTCATTGATCAGAAAGTCCAGTCCGTCAAGCAAATCATTGTCATATTTTCCTTGTTCGTATTGCAACGCAGGACGAACCGTAAAATCATATTTTCCCCCATCACCACCAACGATAATTCTCAAGTTGTCAATTCCGTTTTTCTGCATCAAATCCAGTTCACGAAGCAATCTTTTTCTGTCGCCCACTTTTTTCGAAGCCAATAAACTTCCGTACCAATAATTCTTACCAATATAAGCGTAAGGTTTATCGCCTTTATAAAACTGCGTTCCTTTTACTGTAATTCTTTCCTGCGCCTGACACGCCATTGTAGTAACAATCAAAGCCAATCCGATGGTTTTTAGAAATCTGTTTTTCATTATTTGTTTTTTTAGGAGCTATTTCCTGCTATCCGCTTTATCTTTTGTTTTTTAAAGAAAAAAACAAAAGGATGCCGCTTCTATCAGGGCTAGGGATTTTCGTTTTATGAGATGTTTTTTCTCCTAACAGGTTTCTAAAACCTGTTAGGTATTGTCATCGCAAAGTTTGTCATTTAGGAATTCACAGTTCGTTGCTTTCTTCATGCGATTTCTCCCTTTGGTCGAAAATGACACTGCCGATTCACAGTTCGTTGCTCTCTGGATGCGATTTCTCCCTTTGGTCGAAATGACACTGCGGATTAACGTTTCGTTGCTCTCTGGATGTGATTTCTCCCTTTGGTCGAAATGACACTGCGGATTCGAAGTTCGTTGTTCTCTTGATGAGATTTCTCTCCCGAAGTTTCGGGATTAAAATGACATAAAATGAGCTTAATTTCCCGCTTTGTCAAGTTACTTGCGGAGCTTCGACTCCGTTTAGCCTGACAAAAGCAAACAAAAAATCCGTGTCAATCCGTTTAACCTGTAAAATCCGTGTGCCATTAAATTACAAAATCTTACTTCGGCAATTCATACATCTTCGGCAAAGAATTCACCAATGCCGATTTTGGTTTAGCGGTAAATGTCTTGAAATCTGCAGCATTCGCAACAGAACTGTTCGGGACATAATAACCATCTTTAGTATTATTCCAGAACATGACATAACTCACCTCAATATTATTTGCTGTTAAGGCGCTATATAAATAATCCGAAAACCAATTGGTAATTGGAGTTTTTGTACTTGTAACCTGATAACCGGTTTCTGTTAATGCTGCAATTTTTACTTTGGTTTTAGCCAAATCAGCAATTATTTTTAGTTTAGAATTGGCTTTTGTGGCACCAGCTTGCACTTGATTGTCAAAATCGCCATAATTATCCATTCCTAAAACATCGACATATTTATCACCGGGATATCTGCTTAGATAATTGGCTTCTGTTGTGTATGAGTTATCAGGCGAAAAAGCATATAAAATATTATGAACGCCTTTGGTATTTTTTAGATAATCAACAGTAAACTGATAAGCTGTTTTATATTCTTCTGCAGTAGCAAAATTAGCGCCCCACCAGAACCAGCTTCCGTCAAATTCATGAAAAGGCCTGAAGATTATAGGAATTAATTCTCCATTTGAACCTTTTAAATTCAAAACTACGCTGGCAATTTTGTCTAGTTTTTTCTTGTACCATTCGTTATTTGCTCCGCCCGGTAAAATACTTTTAAAAGCAGTTGCCTTTTGATCTGCAGTCATATCAGCTGCATAAAAACTATCTTCTTTATTAGGCTCTCTTAAATGCCAGCAAAAAGTGTTGATCATTCCTTTTGCGTAAGCAGCTTTTACATCGTTTACCATTTTTTCCTCTTGCTGATAAAACCAATTATCAGCCTGATTGTTATTATTTTTATCGGTAATAAACATAAAATCCAAACCTAAAAGAGCAGGATCATAACCTGTGTTTTTTTTGATATCAGAATCTCCGCCATTGTCCTGATAATAACTATTAAAAGCGTCTTGCTGACCAATGGCGACTTTAGTTTTGGCCAGTTTTTTTAAATTATAAAATAAAGCTACGGTTTCTTTGGTAGCATTTGCATCGACCATATAAGTTGTCACGTTTTGCGTAGTCAACGGATCAGTTGGAACTATAACTGGCGGTTCAACGATAATTTCAGGACCAGATTCATCATTTGAAGAACAGCTTGAAAGGAACAAAATCGATAAACTTAAAAATGCTATTTTCAGAAACGTAGTTTTCATATGGTTATGTATTAATTCGGTTAATGAGTTCAAGACAAGCGCGACTATTATGATAGGGACATTTCCAAAAACCGGCTTTGTCTTTTTCGATCAAAGAATAATCCCGGTTAATTCCCCAGAACCATTCTCCGTTTTCGGTGTCTAAAATATATTTCTTTATAAATTTCCAGTTTTTATAAACGATGTTCAGGTAATTTTTATCGCCTGTTAATTGGTACGCATTATAAAAACCAATCAAAGCTTCGGCCTGAACCCACCAATGTTTTTCGGCAACTAACTCATTCTTTTTAGGGTCGAATTCATACCATAAACCACCATCAGTATCTAGTCCTTCTTTAGTAACTTCAGCCATTTGAATGGCATGTTTGGTATAATTTTCAATTAAGGTTTGATTTTTAGAAATTTCGGCACATTGCAATAAAAGCCAGGCCGCTTCAATATCATGACCGTATGATATAACGTCCGGTTTTTCGATCCAGTTTTCATCAAAAAACAAACGCAAATGACCATTTTCGGTATTGATGAAATGTTTTTCTATCGTTTCTAATAATTCCACAATATCACTTTGAAGCGTTTTGTCCTTCCAAACTTTAAATAAATTTGCATAAGCCTCGACAATATGCAAATGCGTATTCATGGTTTTCTTCTCGTTGGCGTCTTTATCGCTTAAACGTAAATCTTCGATAGACTGCCAATCTCGGGTAAAAGCTTCTAAATAGCCTTTGTTTGCCGGATCATAACTGTATTCCTGAATTTTTAGATAGAGGTTAATGGCTATTTCTAAAGCTTTATCGTCTTTAGAAATAGCATAATATTCAGATAATCCGTAGATCGCAAAAGCTAAAGCATAAATTTGATTTTTGGTATCTTTTGGCATTTTATCAGGATTGATACTCCAAAATAAACCTCCAAATTCAGGATCATAAAAGTGATTTGAAAGAAACTCAAAAGCACGTTTGGCGATCTTTTTGTGACCTTCGTTTTCAGTGACTTTATAACTTGCTGAAAAACTCCAAAGAATTCTGGCGTTCAAAACAGAACCTTTCTCAGCATTAGCAATAATATGATCGTTGAAATCAATTTGACCTATAAAACCACCATTTTCATTATCTAAGGTATGTTTTGACCAGTATTTTAGAATGGAATCAAGTTCCGCTGATAATTCAGATTTAAGTTGCTTTAGTTGTATTGACACGGTAAATTAAATTGTATTGTTTTTTTCGATTTGATTGATGATCGTTTTTACTGAACCTGCTGAAATAAAAGTATCTGCGGGAGTATTTGTTACATAATCAACCAATTTTGCTACAGACGAAACTGCAACATGCATTCTTGTATCTGATGATGCGTAATACACATAAACAGTTCCGTCAGTATCTTCAATCCATCCGTTTGAAAATAAAACATTCGATACATCACCCACTCTTTCAATTCCTTCAGGTCCCATAAAATGTCCGGCCGGAACGTGGGTAACTTTCGTAATATCGTTCAGATCTGTCATGAACATATATAAGGTGTAGCGCAATCCCGCGGCAGTATTTCGAACTCCGTGTGCAAGATGCAGCCATCCTTTTTCAGTTTTAATAGGAGCAGGGCCAAGACCATTCTTTAATTCATAAATAGTATGATATTGTTTGCCAAAAATGATTTTTTCGTCATTTACCACCGGATTGGTCATGTCTTCGACATATCCTAAACCAATTCCACCACCAGCTCCAACATCGATAAAACCATCTTGCGGACGCGTGTATAAAGCATATTTTCCGTTTACGAATTCGGGGTGGAGAACCACATTGCGTTGTTGCCCTGTATTCGAAATTAAGTCAGGCAATCTTTCCCAGTTTACCAGATCTTTCGAGCGAACGATTCCAGCATTGGCTACAGCCGAACTTGTATCGCCTTTTGGTGCTTTTGGATCTTTTCTTTCGGTACAAAAAATACCATAAACCCAACCGTCTTCATGGTTGATTAGACGCATATCATATACATTGGTGTCCGGTTCTTCGGTTTGCGGAATCACGCATGGTTTCTCCCAAAACTTAAAGTTATCGACTCCATTTGGACTTTCTGCTATAGCAAAGAATGATTTTCTGTCAATTCCTTCTACACGAACAGCAAGCAGGTATTTTTCGTTCCATTTCATGGCGCCGGCATTAAAAGCTGCATTCATCCCAATTCTTTCCTGCAAGAACGGATTTGTCTTTTCGTTGAGGTCAAAACGCCAGTTCAATGGTACATGAGCTGCCGTAACAACCGGGTTTTTATAGCGTTCGTATATCCCGTTTCCGGCATTGTCCTGAGGAGTATTTTTTTGCTCGATCAGTATTTTATGTTCGTTTTCTAGTGCTACTTTTCTATCCTGAAATGTAGTTGAAGAGGCTATTGCTGTCATATAAATAGATTTCTGTATCTGTTTTTTTTTAATTTGTCTGGTCTCGTTTTTCGTTTAAGTCTTGTTCTATTACCTGAAGTTTTTCTTCGGATAATGGATAGAATGCTATAAAAGCGACTGATATTATGGCTGCGATTGCAGGAAGTATACTTAGCATTAATTGAATTCCGTTTTGAGCAGTGGCAGTTTGCTCTACATTGGCCTGAAAACCATAATAACCCAAAAGCCATCCGGCTCCGGCTCCACCAATTGTCCATCCAAATTTTTGAGACATTGACGATGCTGAGAAAACTAATCCTGTTGCTCTGCGACCTTGTTTCCACTCTGAATAATCAGCGCTATCTGCATACATCGACCAGATTAACGGGAAGATGCAACCGGCGCAAATACTGATTAAAAGCTGAAAACTCATAATTAAGAAAACATCTTCTTTTCCGAAGAAATAGAAAACCAAACTCAAAATTGCGGCTAACGCCATGGCACCAAAAAAAGTTTTCTTTTTACCAATTTTATTCGCAATTGGAGTCGCGATAATTACTCCGATGATATTTGCAGCTTGTCCTAAAACTAGATAAATAGAAGTGGGTGTCATATGAAAATCAGTTCCAAAAAGGTAGAAATCAAAGTTTACGCTGCTGCTGACATAATATTTAAAATAATAAACGGCAGCTCCGTCACGGATTGAATTAAAAACTAAAGCACCAATTCCGGCTCCAAGTAAAATCCACCACGGTTTGTTTTTTAGTAAATCTTTTAGATCTTCTTTTAGATTATTTTGTTCGTCTGAAATTGGTTTTACTCTTTCTTTAGTAAAGAAAAAACAGGCCCAGAAAAAAGCAGTTGTAATAACTCCAAAGACAGAAATTGTTGCCAGCCATCCAGTTTTTGAATTTAGGCTTCCTCCAAAATAATTTACTAACGGTTCTATTAGCCAGAGTGCCAGGAGACTTCCCCCAAAGGCAAAAACCATTCTATACGATGATAAAGTAGTTCTTTCTTTTCGGTCAGATGACATTACGCCCAGAAGTGATGCATACGGCACATTGATCAACGAATAAATCATCATCATGGCGGAGTACGTCACGTAGGCATAAATTATTTTTCCTTTCTCATCAAAATCAGGAGTATAAAAAGTCAAAACTCCAATCACGGCAAAAGGTATGGCAACCCATAATAAATAAGGTCTGAATTTTCCCCATTTGCTTTTTGTTCTGTCGGCGATGATTCCCACAATCGGATCAAAACAGGAATCCCAGATTCTGGTAATCAAGAACATGGTTCCTACAACAGCAGGCGCCAACCCGAAAACGTCGGTATAGAAAAAGAGAAGGTACATGCTGAAAATTTTCCAGAACATCGATGATGCGGCATCTCCAAGACCGTAACCTATTTTTTCTTTTAAACTAATTTTGTCGTGCATTAGACTTTTTTTAATGGTTGTAATTTAGATTTGGTCGATTGTTTAATGTTTCTATTTGTTGATTTTTTTTGACGCGGATAAAACGGATTTACTTCGTAAAAACACGGATAAAAACAGATTTTATTTTGAATACGATATTTAAACACATAGAAACATAGATTTTTTTGAACTTAAAAGGCATTTCACTTATTTAAATAAACATAGCCGAGCTAGGTGAAAGAAATATGTTTCTTTTTAATATTCTTTTTTTAAATGCAGATGACACGGATTTTAGAGGTTTTTTAATTCTCATTTTTTAATTTTATTAATGTCTTTTTCGAATAAGGTTTTATCCAGATTATAAAAATCAATAAAATCTTTCTCGCTTACTTGTCCCTTATATGGTGCGTAATAATGCATTTTTTGTTCTTTTTCCTGCCAGCCGTGATTTCTCCATAATAAAACATAAGAGATTTTATAATCGCCAATCGCTTTAGACAAAGTTCCTGTCCACCATTTCGGGTCTGGAATCGCTTCATAACCCGCTTCGGCTATCGCAATTAATTTATTTTGTTTTGTACCAATTTCATCTATGATTTTAAGTTGACTTTGAACTTCATTTATGAATTTTTTGCCCTCTTTGTCGTCATTATTCTGGTAAGAATCAAAACTTAAAATATCAGCATAACTATCATCGGGATAGTTGGTAAGAAAATCTTCTTTTGAGCTAAAACTGCTTGTGTTGTAAATATAAATTAAATTATGAACTCCTTTTTTCTGCAGATATTCAAAAGTGAATTTCCATAAGGTTTTAAATTCTTCGGGAGTACAATTTCCTTTTCCCCACCAAAACCAGCCACCGGTAAGTTCGTGATAAGGTCTGAAAAGAATCGGGATGTTTTTTCCTTCTTTATCTTTTAAGGATAAAAAGAAATCAGCCGCTTTGTCTAACCAGATCGTAAATTTTTTATGGTTTTCTCCACCTGGTAGAACTGTTTTTGCTGCATTTGGAGTATTGTCCCAGGCATTTTTCCCAGTTGCAGGATTATCAAGATGCCAGCTTACGGTAGAAATTCCGCCTCTTGCATTCGCTTCTTTAATGTATTGTTTCATTTTCGCAAAAGGAACACCGTCAATATTATTTAGGTCATCCTTTTCCAGTCCGGCAATGTCCCAACCGTAAACGGCAGGATAATCGCCAACAACATCTTTTATGTCGCTGCGACCGTCTTCGTATTTCCAATTTACACCGTAGGCAAGATCATCCTGATGCCCGAATAAGTATCCTTTTTGTGACAATTGATGCAGTTTTTTGTATAATGAAACAGTTTCAGGTGTAGCTTTTTTATCTGATAGTGACAAATTAGTATTAGTGATAATAGGGTTTGCAGAACAAGAAGTTCCTATGAATAGAGCTGATATTAGTACTATTATATGTTTTTTCATTATGAATATACTTGTTGTTCAGTGCAATAACTGCAAATTTATAAAAGGTATAGTTGTCAAAAAAAGGCTCAAATTTATAATCGAAAATTCAGAACTATTTTTGGACTAAAACTATCAAAACTATAAAAAGTTATTACATTAAAAATGATTAATGTTTATTATTAATACTCTTTTTGTAAAAATGATAATTCTATTTTTCAAAGATAATCGGATGTTTCTGGTATAATTAATATTATTTTATCAATTATATATCATATTATTGCAATAAAAAAAACGAATATTACTTCTTAAAATAGATTTTAAAGATGGGCAGTACTAAAAATTTTTATAGAGAAATCGCTCCGTTATCTGCTGGAGACAGCTTTTTGGTTTTTGACAGAGTGAAAGATAGTTTTGATTTTCCGGTGCATTATCATCCGGAATTTGAGATCAATTTTATACTAAACGGAAAAGGAGTAAAGCGGGTTGTAGGGGATAATATAGAAGAAATCGATAATGTTGAACTGGTTTTGATTGGTCCGAATTTATATCACGGTTGGGAATTAAATAAATGTACAAGCAAAAAAATCCACGAAATAACCATTCAGTTTCATAACGATTTGTTTCATGAATCATTTCTTGCCAGGCGTATTATGAACCCAATTCGGGATATGTTCAATCGTTCGATTCACGGTATTTTATTCTCGAAAAAAATAGCCGAAGAATTGACTCCACGGTTGGTAAGGCTTTCTAAATTAGATGGTATGGACTATTTTTTAGAAATTACTTCATTGCTTTATGATTTGGCGAATTCCAGAAACCAGCGTTTGCTTTCTACTTATACAGTAGATTATGACACGTTTGATGATTATGATAAAATGAAATTGGTTTATGAATATGTACAGAAACATTTTGCTGAGAAGATCACTTTAGAAGATGTTGCCGGTGTTGCCAGTATGTCTATAATTTCATTCAATCGGTTTATTAAAAAACGTACCGGAAAAACATTTGTCAATTATATAAATGATATTCGAATTGGATATGCAGCTCGTTGGCTGGTAGAAAAAGATATGAGTGTTTCTGAAGTTGCTTTTAAATCCGGGTTTAATAATATAGCAAACTTCAACCGTAGTTTTAAAGCGATTAAAAACTGTACACCAAGCCAGTATAGAGAAGATTTCTCTGGATTAAAGCGTATTTTATAGTGATACTTTTTTTGCACAAACAAATATTATTTTTAACGAAATCGTTTGCTTTTTGGCTGATTCGTTAATTTTTGTTTATTAGCTACAGTGATTTGATACGTTTGGTTTGCGAATAATTCAATTTTTTATGTGTTTTATTTTAATATGTGTTTTTTTATTGATTCATAGTAAAAATATTATCATTAAATGATATAATACTATTGATTTAATGTTTTGTTGTGTTATAGATTTGTTAAATAATTTAAGAAATAAAATAGGACTCTATTTATAACTTGAATTAGGATAACAAATTTAAACTAACCAAACATTTATTATGAAAAAACTAATGACTAACTTCATTCATTGGAATGCTAACCACAAAGCGGTTCCTCTGATTTTATTTTTGTTACTGACGAGTAATTTTGTTACGGCTCAGGTAAAACTAACAGTAACAGGAACGGTATCTGACAGTAAAGGAATGACAATTCCTGGAGCCAACATTTCGATTGTTGGATCTAAAACGACTACTTCTACAGATTTTGATGGTAAATATACTATTGATGCGCCTTCTAACGGAACATTAGTGGTGTCATTTATTGGGTTCGATTCTCAAAAAATGGGGATCGCAGGAAGAACAAAAATTAACGTTTCTCTGGTGTCGAGCTCTGAGGATTTAAGAGAAGTTGTTGTAATTGGTTACGGAACTCAGAAAAAGAAAGACGTAAATGGTGCAATATCTTCAGTAAAAGCAAAAGATTTAGAGAACATAAAACAAGTTTCTATAGACCAAATGCTTCAGGGTAAAGCCGCCGGGGTTTCTGTAACAAACAATTCAGGACAGCCGGGAGGTGCAGCTTCTGTAAGGATACGAGGAACTACTTCTATCACGGGAACAAATGAGCCTTTGTATGTTATCGATGGTGTGCCAATATCAGGAGATGCTACAGGAAAATCTACAAGCGGGCAAACTTTGGCCGGTAAAGACGGGTTTTCTTCTTCAGGAGGAAGCGGGAACACGGCTATGAGCCCTTTGTCGATGATTAATCCAAGTGATATCGAATCTATGGATATTTTGAAAGATGCTTCTGCAACAGCTATTTATGGTTCGAGAGGTGCAAATGGAGTTATCATAATTACAACAAAATCCGGTAGAAAAGGTGGTGGAAAGGTTTCTTACGAGAACTACACTTCTATGAGTTCAGTTACTAATAAACTGGATGTTTTGACTTTGCCTCAATACGCAACGTTGAAAACAGATTTGGCTAAATTATGGGGATTTCAGACACGTCAGGAATTTTCGCATCCTGAATTATTGGGTCCAGGAACTAATTGGCAGGACGAAGTATATAGAACAGCAGTTTCTCAAAGTCACCAGTTATCATTTTCTGGTGCTAAAGACGGAACTAGTTACTACCTGTCAGGAAGTTATTTAGATAATCAGGGAACGATTATAAATTCAGGATTAAAAAGATATACAGTAAGATTGAATTTAGATTCGAAAATTAAACCATGGTTAAGAATTGGCGGAAATCTTACGGGAGGTATTACAAACGAGAAGATTACAGTGAATCAAAGTTATTCAGGATTGATTTCGAATACTTTATTACAATCTCCGGATATTCCTGTTCGAAATTCTGATGGTTCATTTGCCGGACCTCCTTCATCAGAACAAAGTGTTACATATTATAATCCGGTTGCTGAGGCCTTGACCAGAGAAAATAAATTGGTCAGAAAGAATTTCTTAGGGAATATCTATGCTGAAGTGGATCTTTTTAAAGGATTAAAATACCGAATTGAAATTGCAGCCAATACGGAGTTTTCTGAAAATGATGATTTCAGACCTTCTTATGCATGGGGAAGCCAGGTAAATTTATTGGCAGATCTTGATGTGCGAAGACAAAATTGGTATTCTACAAACATCAAAAATTTATTGACTTACGATAAAACTTTCGGTAAACACAGAGTTACACTTTTGGCAGGTCAGGAAGCAAATGATTCGCATTGGGAAGGTTTAGTTGCATCAGCGCAAGGTTTTAAGACAAATTCTATTCATACTATTAACCTGGCTGATGTCGATAATAATACGATTACACAATATAAAGGCAGCGCTTCACTTGCTTCTCTTTTTGCTCGTATTATTTATGATTTCAATGATAAGTACAGTCTTACAGCTTCTGTCAGACAAGATATTTCGTCTAAGTTTGATCCTACAACTGGAAATCAAAAAGGAGTTTTTAATGCGATTTCCGGTTCCTGGAAATTATCAAACGAGTCTTTTATGGAGGGAACCCGCAAGTATGTTGATAATATCAAATTCAGAGCAGGTTATGGAGAAACAGGAAATCAGCAAATCCCGAACAACAGCTATTCTGCCATGTTAGGAGCTCAGAATTCCGGTTTAGGAAGCGGCTTTTTACCATCCAATTATCCTAATCCTAATTTGGTTTGGGAATCACTAAATCAGACCAATTTAGGTATCGATTTTACACTGCTGAATAATAAACTCTCTGCGAGTTTTGATGTCTATGATAAAAAATCAAAAGGATTTTTGTTTCAGGTGCCATTGCCGCTTTATTTAACCGGAGGTGGAGGACAATACGGAGGAATTTCTGCGCCATATTCTAATTTAGGAACAATGAGCAACAAAGGATTTGATCTTACTGTGGGTTACGATATGAGATCAGCAGGTAATTTTAATTGGGATACCTCTTTGGTTATATCACAATACAAAAATAATTTGGATGAAATCGCTAACGGAATTGTCTTGACTCAGGAAGTAAATACAAACGGATATCAGCCTGTTGTAGTGACCAATACTACAGTTGGAAATCCTATTGGTTTATTTTACGGATACAAAACAGATGGATTGTTTAAAGATCAGGCTACTTTGAATAGTGCGCCAATTCAGTTTGGTCAGGCTGTAGGAACTGCTGCCGGTCAAACAGCTTTGGGAGATGTAAAATATGTCGATGTAAATAACGATGGTAAAATAGATGCAAGTGATAAAACTTTTATCGGAAATCCGCATCCAAAATTCACTTTTGGTTTTACCAATAACTTTAAATATAAAAATGTAGACTGTTCTGTATTCTTGCAGGGATCATACGGAAATGATGTAATGAACTTAACCAGAAGAGGAGGAACAACAAATGCATCTTTATATGATAATCAGTTAGTACAAGCAATGGATTATTATTCGCCTACAAATACAGGAAGCAATAACCCGAGACCAATCGCAGATTCTGCAAATAATAATTTACTTATTTCAGATCGTTATGTAGAGGATGGATCTTATTTAAGGATTCAAAACGTAACTATCGGGTATTCATTACCACAAGATATTATTTCAAAATATAAAATATCAAGATTAAGATTGTACGGAACCGCACAAAATTTATACACGTTCACCAACTATTCTGGTTATGATCCGGAGATAGGTTCATTCAATCAAAATGTGCTTTTATCAGGAATTGACAACGGAAGATATCCGGTAGCGAGAACATTTTTATTTGGACTTAACGTAGAATTTTAAAAATTAAAACAAAATGAAAAAGAAATCTTTTTTAAATAGATATAGTTTGCTTCTTATAGCAACAGCATTTTTGACTTTTGGATCATGTCAGGATGATTTTACTGACAGACCTTCTGAGGACGGAATTAGTTTAGATTCTTATTATAGTACAAATGATCAGGTATCATCTGCTACAAACGGAATGTACAGCAGGACTTGGTTTCAAATGTATAATAAATTTTGGTGGGCACTCGAAGTGGGTTCCGGTAATATGTATTCTGGCTCTGGTGATGTAAGCGGATTAAAAACTTTCTCGATTAACGGTAGTGATCCTGAATTGGTAAACGGCTGGTCTTCGTTATGGGCAAATGTGCAGCAGTCTAATATGATTATTAATTTCCTGAAATCCAGAGTAGGACCGGATGTTTCTAAAAATGTTTTGGACAATACAATTGGAGAAGCTTATTTTTTAAGAGCTACTTCGTATTTTGATTTAGTGAGACTTTGGGGGCCGGTGCCAATTATCGAAAATCCTCTGGATTATACAAGTAATCCTTATATAAATAATAATACTGTTGCAGATGTTTATAAATTAATCACAATGGATTATTTAAAAGCGATTGACTTATTGGCTGATAAAACCAGAGGAGCTAATTATGCCAATAACGGACATGTTTCTAAAGGTTCTGCAAAAGCAATGCTGGCAAAAGTTTATTTGTATCAAAAGGATTATGCAAATGCCAGAGCAATGGCAGAAAGTGTTATCAATAGTGGTGAATTTAAATTATTAGGAGGGGATCAATTACCGGGAAAAAGCTTTGCTGATTTGTTTACATATCCAAACAATAATAACGAAGAATCTATTTTTGCGCTTCAATGGAAAACAGATGGTAACTACGGATCCGGAAATAATTGCAATACACAGTTTGGTTTTCAGGACGGAACATTATCAACTTCAAATGCAGCTTATGCGGGAGTTTTTGGTCCAAGTCAGGAAGTGCTTCTTTCTTTATATGACGACGGAGATTTAAGAAAGCATGAAACTGTAATGGTTCCCGGAGCTACTTATCCAAATATAAAAACAACACAAGGAGTTGGATTTACAGTGCCTGCAGATAAAGATCTGGCTCAGGCATCCGGAGGAGCGATTAAAAAATATTGTATCGGAGTTGTAAACGGAAATGCTACCGGTCAAATTGATAGTTGGGCAATGATGGATAATAATTCTTATGTAATGCGTTATGCTGAGTTATTATTAATTCACGCCGAAGCTGTGTTAGCAGGAGGATCAAGCACATCTGATCCGGCTGCTTTAAATTCGATAAATGCTGTTAGAAAAAGAGCAGGTCTGGCTAGTTTAACTACGGTAACTTTTGATGCAATCTTTTTAGAAAGAAGAAAAGAATTGTGCTTCGAAGGAGATTATTGGTTCGATTTAGGGCGTATCGATAAAACAAAAGCGATTGCTATTATGTCTGCGCAAAATAGGGGAGACCGATATGCTGAGATTCATTATACACCCAGATATAGTGAAGATCACGCCGCAAATGATTTCTATATGGATTATCCGGATAATGAGGTAGCTAAAAATCCAAAGTTATTACAGCCGCCAGTTCCGTATACTTTTAAATAATTATTAAAATTTAAATATTATGAAAAATATAAAAATAAAATACCTCTTTTCTTTTTTTGCAACAGCATTTGTACTGGTGGGTGGGTTTTCTTCCTGCAACAGCGATGATGCTGCCAGTGGCGGATCCGGTAATCCTGCAATTACCAGTGTCGCATTATCTAAAGAAGGGGATTTAGTTCCTGTTACGGTTGGTGATCCTAAAAATTATTATATTATTCAGGGTACAGGACTTTCGACTGTTTCAAAAATTTACTTCAATGATTTTGATACTTATTTCAATCCTGTGCTGGTTACAGATACTGCAATTTTCGTTTTAATCGATGAAAAAACGCCTTATGCAAATTCAAGCAATAAATTAAAAGTAGTGACGAAATTCGGAACGATACTTTATGATTTTATGATTTCGCCACCAACACCAAAATTAGTAAGTTATAATCCTATCAATGCTGTTGAAGGAGATATCGTAACAGTTTCCGGAGATTATTTTCTAAATCCTCTTGTAAAAGTAGGAACCGTAGATGTACCTGTAATTTCTTCAAGTTTAACAGAATTGAAATTTAAAATGCCGGCCAATGCTGCCAATAAATATGTAACAGTTACTAATATTTCAGGTTCGGCTACTTCAAAAGAAGCAATTGGTACAGCATTATTTGATGATGTATGGTACAACGACTGGTTTTATGACGGAGGAGATGATAAAGTCTCTCTGGAAAGTTCAGGCGCTGCACAAGGAAATGTAATGATAAAATCAATTAATGACGGATGGGGTGGTAACCGCTTTAGAAATAAAGATTGGGGAACTTTGGATATGGCAAATTATAGCGGAATCAGATTGTTTATTAAAGGTGAAAAAGCAGGTAAAGTGGCTATTATCCTGAACGGACACTGGAGTGATCCTGATGCTAAAGTGATTGATGTAACGACGGAATGGAAAGAATATAATCTGCCATGGAATTCCTGGCCTTTTGCTGTGACAAGTTTGCAGGATATTGTTCTAAAAGATTTTACAGGTAATAAGTCAACATATTACTTAGATAATATTGGTTTTATTCTGAAGTAATTTTTAAGGAAATCTCTTTGGTTTGAGTTTTGTTTGAAGTATTCCCTAATCTACTCAATTAGGGAATGCTTTTTTTTTAATAATTAATTTGAATTTTTAATAATGAAAAAAATCATTTTAGTAGTCGCTTTAAGCATCTCAGGTTTAGTTTTTAGTCAGGGAAATACACATACCCAATTAGCAGGAAAATTTGAAGGCCTCGCGATGACACCTCCAATGGGGTGGAATTCATGGAATACTTTTGGAACAAGTATCGATGAAAAATTAGTAAAAGAAACGGCAGATATTATGGTCTCTTCCGGGATGGCAGCTGCCGGATACAATTATATTGTACTTGATGATGGCTGGATGACCAGAGAACGAGACGCTAACGGGGATTTGATTCCGGATCCGGTTAAATTCCCTAACGGGATGAAAGCGGTAATAGATTATGTTCATAGCAAAGGATTAAAATTTGGTTTGTACAATTGTGCAGGAACACAAACTTGTGCCGGTTATCCGGGAACACGTGGTTACGAATATCAGGATGCTCGTTTTTATGCTAAACTGGGGATTGATTTTTTAAAATATGATTGGTGCAATACACAGGGAATTACAGCTAAAGAAGCTTATACGACAATGAGTAATGCACTAAAAACAGCCGGAAGGCCTATTGTATTTAGTCTTTGCGAGTGGGGAGATAATCAGCCATGGGAATGGGGGAAACCTGTTGGGAATTTATGGAGAATTTCCGGAGATATTTATCCTTGTTTCGATTGTGAGTTTAAACATCCTGAAAATTGGTCGTCCTGGGGATTCATGAAAATTGTAGAAATGCGAAAAGATATTCGTAAATATTCCGGTCCCGATCATTGGAATGATTTTGATATGATGGAAGTGGGGAATGAGATGAATGATACCGAAGATAAAGCGCACTTTGCAATGTGGTGCATGATGGCATCACCACTTGTTGCGGGAAATGATTTCAGAAAAATGTCAAAAGAAACGCTGGCAATTTTAACGAACAAAGAATTAATTGCCGTTGATCAGGATAAACTGGGAATTCAGGGTTTTAAATATTCTGCTGAAGATGGATTAGAAGTTTGGGTGAAACCTTTATCAGATGGAAATTGGGCCGTAACTTTTTTGAATAGAAGTGAAGTGCCTAAAAAAATCAATTTTGATTGGAAAAAACATGTTATTAAAGATGCTGATTTTGGATATGAAGCTGATTTTAGTAAAACAGTTTTTAAGCTTAAAGATCTTTGGAAGAATAAAGAATCTGGTACCACAAAAAAGAATTTTACTGCAGATATTGTTCCTCATGATGTGATTACATTACGACTAATTCCTTAAATCATTTTATTATGAATAGTAAAAAACACTTTTTTGCTCTTACCTTATTATTAATGTTTTCTATAGCGAATGCTCAATTTGTTAAAAATCATGGTCAGCTCAATGTTCGTGGAACACAATTGGTAGATAAAAACAATAATCCGATTGTTTTGCGTGGTATGAGTTTTGGCTGGCATAGTATGTGGCCCAGGTTTTATAATGAAAAGGCGGTGAGTTGGTTAAAAAAAGACTTTAATTGTAATGTGGTTCGCGCTGCAATGGGAATTGAACTTGGAGAATGGTCGTATGTAAAGAATCCTGAGTTTTCTAAACAAAAAATAGAAGCAGTTGTAAACGGAGCTATAAAGTCTGATATCTATGTGATTATTGATTGGCACAGTCATAATATTAATCTGAAGGAAGCTAAAGAGTTTTTTGCTGAGGTCTCTAAAAAATATGCAAAGTATCCTAATATAATCTATGAGATATTCAATGAGCCGGATCATGAATCATGGCCAGAGGTAAAGGCATACTCCGAAGAGGTAATTAAGATAATCCGGGAAAATGATGCCCATAATATTATTTTAGTTGGTTCTCCGCATTGGGATCAGGATGTAGATCTTCCGGCTGCTGATCCAATAAAAGGGTTTGATAATATTATGTATACCATGCATTTTTATGCGGCAACACATGGTAAGGAGTTACGGGATAGAACGGATAATGCTATAAAAAGTGGTTTGCCTATTTTTGTTTCAGAATCGGCGGGAATGGAAGCTTCTGGCGATGGATCTCTCGATCTCAAAGCCTGGCAGGAATATATCGACTGGATGGAAGACCGAAAATTGAGCTGGATTACCTGGTCTGTTTCTGATAAAGATGAAACTTGCTCAATTTTAAAAAAGTCGGCTAAGTCAGAAGGAAAATGGAAAGAAGAAGATTTAAAAGAATCAGGAATTAAAGTTCGTGAGTTTTTAAGGAAATACAATACGCAAGATTAGCATTGCTTGCGTGATTTTTTAAGGAAAGCCTGTTCAATCTTGAACAGGCTTTTTGTTTGTTTTTAACTCTGAAATAACAACTGCTTTTTATGAATTACTCCTATTTTGTTTATTTTTATTTTTGTAGGAATTTATACAATTTGTTTTATTGCTTTTTAAATTTTTTACGTCATGCTGTATTTTGTGTTTATTTTTTGTTTTTGTACTTGACCCCCTATTTTTTATAGGGTTGATTTTTTTTTTAGACATTTTATTGTGTTTTTATCTTGTTTTTTAGTTCCTATTTGGCTTTGATGTCTAATTTTCTAGTGTTTTTAGTTTTTAATGGTTGTCAAATTTTCAAAAATAAAGAAGTATAAATGTCATATCATGATTATTGTTATTCTAATTTTTGTAATCCGTAATTCTTCCCTGAATTCGTCAAAAAAATGAATTTCAATTCTTTTACTCATACAAAAGTTAATAAATTCGCTAATGAAAATGAGGGTGTTTGAGAGACGAATAAGAGGTTTTAGAAATGACTTATACTATTAAATAGATATATAAAAGATTAACTAACCAGAATCAATTAATAACTAAAAACCAATTAAAACATGAAAAAAGTAGTACACATTTTAGCCGCGATGTTAACGAGTTCTTTTGCTTTTGCCCAAGATGATACTGACACTTCAGTTTCACCAGCAACTACTTGGGGAGGATCGGCAGACGCTTATTATAAGTATGATTTTTCAAAACAAATGAATGGATTAACGAGCTTTACCAACTCGCAAGATTCATTCGAATTAGGAATGGCTTCCGTTCAGGCAGCGCATACGTTTGGGAAGGCCTCCGTTTTTGTAGACTTAGGTTTCGGGAAGAGAGCAGGAGAGTTTTCATATAATGAAACAACAGATAAAGATATTGACGCAAAATTTTTAATTAAACAATTGTTTTTTACGTATCAGATTACAGATGAATTTAAGGTAGTGGCAGGTAGTTTTGGTACACATATAGGATATGAAGTATTAGATGCAATAGGAAATAAAAACTACAGTATGTCTTACGCATTTTCTTATGGACCATTTTTTAATACAGGTGTAAAAGCACAATATACCTCAGGAAAGTTTACTGCAATGGCCGGAATTACAAATCCTACTGATTTTAAATCAGCTATGGATGCCGGCTCGACTCAAAAAACTTTTATAGCGCAATTGGGTTATATTGGCGAGACAGGAAGTGCATATTTAAACTTTACATCAGGAAGTACTAATCCTACTCCGGGAACATTAGTGATTCCGTCTGATGAAAATAAAACACAAATTGATTTTGTGGCTTCTAAAACAATAACAGATGCTTTTTCTTTAGGATTTAATGCGACATATGCTAAAACTAAAAATGACTTTGACAGTGCTTTAGATGGTGATTGGTTTTCACTTGTAGGCTATGCTAATTATGCTTTCAAACCATCTTTGAGCTTAGCTTACAGAATGGAATATTTTGATGCTAAAAATGCTGCGGCCAATGTGGGAACATTAATGGGATCAAACGTTTTTGCAAATACAGTTTCTTTGAATTATAAAGTAGGTAAACTGACTATAATTCCTGAGTTAAGATACGATGCCGCATCTGAAGATATCTTTTTAGATAAAGATGCTATGCCAACAGGTGGTTCGTTCTACGCATTAATTGCTACAACATACTCTTTCTAGAGATAAAGATTGATATTTTTTTTTTTTTTTTGGAGCTGTCGAAACACACTAATGTTTTGGCAGCTTTTTTATTTGAGAGCTTTTTTTGTTACGACTCAAGCATTGGTAAATAAATGAAGTAAAATATTTTTCACGCAGATTTAAAAAAGATTTTGGCAGATATATTTATCACTAAATCCAGGGAGTAAATCATTTTAACCTGCTTTAAACTTTTATCCGGATAGCTATTGTAATTGACTAAATTCAGTATTTTCAATTTGTTCTAATTTGCGCATTTGAGGCAAAAAAAAAGTTACCTAAGGAAGATTAATTGTTTTTGACAACAGAAATCGGCGACTAAATTCAGCTTTTTAATTTGTGCTAATTTGCGCATTTGTGGCAAAAAAAAGTTTCATAAAGAAAAATTAATCTTTTTAATTCCAGTAATCAGTCACTAAATTCTGCATTCTTAATTTGTTCCAACTTGTGCAATTTGCGGCAACTTCAATAAAAAAAAACGCGTTTCTAAATGTTTAGAAACGCGTTTGTATTTTGAGTATTTTCTCTTTTTATTGAACCTGCTTTTTATAAATCGAATAAATCGTATCTATTGTTTTTCGGTCTAAAGTAGCAGTTACATCAGTTTGAATATAATGTAATTTGAATGCCATAATGGCTGCTGAGAGATTTTTGGTATTATATCCTATAATTCTCAATGCGGGTTCAATTTTAAAATCAAATGGAGCTTCTTCTAAAACAGCATCCGGCCAAATTCCAAATCCTTTTTCTGCTAATGTTTTCCAGGGAAATAAAGCACTCGGGTCTTGTTTTCTGCCTGGAGCGATATCAGCATGCCCTAATATGTTTTGCGTCGGGATGTTATAGTCTTTCTTTAATTTTGTCAAAAGAGCGACTAAACTTCCAATCTGCGCTTCTGTAAAAGGTTTAAAGCCATTATTATCAAGCTCTATCCCAATTGAAGAAGAATTGATATCTGTATTTTTCCCCCAAGTTGCAGCTCCAGCATGCCATGCTCTTAAATAATCATTTAGCATTTGAACTACATTTCCATTTTCAGAAATTATATAGTGTGCACTTACCTGTGTTTTAGTTTTGGTAAACGTCTTAATCGTTTGCTGAATAGAATCCTGGGCAGTATGATGAATAATGATAAAACTTGGTTTCCTTAAATTAAAATTTACAGTACCGATCCATTCTGTATTAATGCCGTTTAGTAAATAAGTAGATCCCGTTTTTGATAAAGTATCTTTTACAATTCCAAGCTGTTGAGCATATGTAGTATCAATAACTACAGGGCTTACCGGAGGAATTGGTTGAGGTTCTTTACTCGTAATTTGATTTTCTAAAGTTTTAAGCTGCTGATCATAAACCTTCTCTGTGCTTTTGTAAGGATTTGTTGAACAACCAGTAATGATAAGGGCTAAAATCAGATAACAAAAATGTTTTTTTGCCATAATAGTTACGTTTTTTTAGATAAGACTGAAACAATTATTCTTGAATCTTTGTTTCAGTATCTTCTTTGACTTCTTTTGTGTCTTTATCTTTAGAATCTTTTTTCTTTTTTGATTTAGATGGCTTTTTTATCTCTTTAAAATCAGCCATAAAAGCAGTGTATTTTTCTACCTGATCAGGATTCAAAAAAGCAGTTATTTTTTTAGTAGTGCTTTCTCTTAAAGCTTTAATTTGCTCTAATTTTTGGTCCTGACTGCTGCTTTCGTTTTTCAAAAGAATTCCTTGTTCTTTCATGCTGTCAGTAAAAACATTTGCAATAGCAATTGCCTGAAGTTCATCAAGATTTACTACCGGTTTCATTTGTTCTACAATTTTAGCAGCTGTTTCTTCCGGAGGTGTTTCTTTAGGTTTGCTGGTATTTCCTTGCGGTCCTCCCATCATACTTCTGTCCATACCCATTCCTCCGCCTCTTCCATATCCGTTACCGCCGCCATAGCCTCCTCCACCGCCGTAACCATTATTATATCCGTTTCCGTATTGAGCCGAAACAGAATTGAAGCAGAATAAGGTAAAAACCAAAAGAAATAAAGATAGTGTAGGTTTCATAAAAATGTTTTTATCTAAAATTGATAATTCTTTAGCGTAAATTTAAGCAGGTTCTCCGTATAAATCAAATTCTGTAGCCTCTATTATTCTTATATTAACAAATTCCCCTGTTTTTACATAATGTTTAGATGCGTCAATTAAAACCTCGTTATCAACATCCGGGCTATCAAATTCAGTTCTTCCCACAAAATGAGCGCCTTCTTTTCTGTCAATAATACATTTAAAAACCTGGCCTACTTTCTCCTGATTCATATCCCATGAAATTTGCGATTGCAATTCCATTATTTCGTTTGCTCTGGCTTGTTTTACATCGTCCGGAACATCATCTTCCAGTAAATAAGCATGCGTGTTTTCTTCGTGAGAATAAGCAAAACATCCCATTCTGTCAAATTTCATTTCCTGAACGAAATCCTTCAAAATTTCAAAATCTTCCTGAGTTTCTCCGGGATATCCAACGATCAAAGTAGTTCTGATCGCCATTCCTGGAACGGCAGCACGGAAATCTTTTAATAATTGAGTTGTTTTAGCCTGAGTAGTACCACGACGCATCGATTTTAATATAGAATCCGAAATATGTTGTAACGGAATATCAATATAATTACAAATCTTAGGTTCGCGTTTCATTATTTCAAGAACATCCATCGGGAAACCTGTAGGGAAGGCATAGTGTAAACGAATCCATTCGATTCCTTCTACTTTTACCAATGCTTCTAAAAGTTCTCCAAGATTTCTCTTTTTATAAATATCAAGACCATAATAAGTTAAATCCTGAGCGATTAAGATCAATTCTTTTACGCCATTCTTAGCTAAACCTTCAGTTTCTTTAACTAATTTTTCGATAGTTTGAGAAACGTGTTTACCACGCATAAGAGGAATCGCACAAAAACTACAAGGTCTGTCGCAACCTTCGGCAATTTTCAGGTAAGCATAATTTTTTGGAGTAGTAGTCAAACGTTCTCCTAATAATTCATGTTTATAATCTGCTCCTAAAGCTTTCAATAACTGAGGTAATTCTGTTGTACCAAAATATTGATCTACGTTAGGAATTTCTTTTTCTAAATCAGGTCTGTAACGCTCAGACAAACATCCTGTAACAAAAACCTTGTCAACTAATCCTTTGTCTTTTTTGTCTGCATATTCCAAAATCATGTTTACTGATTCTGCTTTAGCGTTATCAATAAACCCACAAGTGTTGATTACGATAATGTTTCCTTCTCTTTCTGCTGGAGCTTCATGTTCAACTTCTTTTCCGTTTGCACGAAGTTGACCCATTAACACTTCACTGTCATATACATTTTTCGAACACCCAAGAGTGATTACGTTAATTTTGTTCTTTTTTAAAGACTTGGTTCTCATACTTTTATAAATTGGAGTGCAAAATTACACTTTTTTATCCAAACACCGCTTGTTTGGGTTTCTTTTACGTGTTTTTTATGAAGGTAATTCGGTAGTTGTTCTATCTTTTATAGTTGCCGAAGTTTCGTGAACGCCATAAAGAGATTTTCTTTTATTAGCGTTAAAAAAAAATCCGTCAGGTAATGCCTGACGGAAATTTCCATTCATCTATTTACTTAATTACAATTCAAATAATAAAGTCAAAGAAACATTATTTAGTTTCGATGTAATGTTAGCGCCATCTGTAAATCCTTTGGCAAAAAAGCCCTGATTCGATTTTCTTTCTAAATACGAGTAAGCTAAATCTAGTTTAGTCCCTCCAAAGTTATAGCCCAGACCTCCTGAGTAGCTGTTTAAATCTCCAATTGTAGTTCCGTTTTTATATGGGCTTCCTTCAAAACGATATCCCCCGCGAAGGCTTAATTGTTTTATCTTGTATTCAGCACCAACTCTCAATTCGCCCGCGTTTGTTAATTGATTGCTGATGTCATTGTTTACACCTCTAAATCCGGCATCGTTTGTTGGTTTGTATTTAGCGTTTCCGTAATCTTTAATAGCGTAATCAACACTAATTAAACCGGATTTTCCAAATACATAAGCTGCACTAAAAGTTGTTTTTCCGGGAGTTTGCAGAGTATAAGAATCGTAAACGTTTATAATTTTTGGGTTAACCGTGTTGTTTATTGGTTGTCCGCCCAAAGCTTGCGTAGTAGTATAGAGGCTCTGAGAAACTTCATCGTATAGGTCGTACCAAGTATTAGATTCATATGCTAAACCAAGTCTGAATGAGTCTGTAACTTTTGCGATGGCACCAAGTTGAAAAGAGAAGCCATTTCCGTATGTGTAAAGATTGTTGTTGAATTCTAAATCAGATATAGTTTCGTTTGGTTGCAGTGGATTGCTGTTCTGTTCGTAAAAACTACTTGATCTTCTGTAATCAGTGATGTGTACATTTAAATTCGCTCCAAAATAAATTCTGTCTTTATATGAGGTTGCAATATTAAAGCTTAATTTACTGTTGTATCCGCTCGTGTAAATGTTGTTTTCCTGGTAATAATTACCTCCTGCTGGTACGTTACTAGTATATTGGGTGTTGTTGTTATCGGCTGTAACGGGATTGATTACATAGCCTTCTCCGCCAAAAAAGGCTTGCTGTTGCGTGTAGGACATATCTCTATAGTCTAAGCGTTTTATATCTCCTAAAGGTACTCCGTTGGCGTAGGCTAAGAAATATTTATCAATGGAGTTCGTCGGGTTTGTTCCTGCAGAAAAAACACTATTATTGAAATTGTTCGTGTTTTCGTAATTTACTCCAATAGAAATTTTCTTCCAGTTATTATTCGGGTTATGATCATGAAAAACAAAAACAGCTCCTGCTTGATTTAGAAGAAATGTATTTTCTTTATCACTAGTTTGAGTGCCAAAATAGTTTGAGTTGTTTTTAATGCTCTGATTACTAAAAGTTATTCCTGTCTGGTTGTTTGTGAAAATAGCAGATCCTGCAGGATTGACACTCAGAGACGATAAGTCTCCGCCAACTGCTCCAAATGCGCCACTCATTGCTCTGAATCTTGCTGTTCCCGTTAGGTTGTCTTGTGAGTAACGAAGAGCGTCTGAAACTTCTTGCGAGTGTGAGACGCTGGCAGTTAATCCTGTAATAAATAGGAATAATATTTTTTTCATTTGGATAAGTTTTTAGTTTATTTTTTTTGTATAAGTGAAAAGTGAAAGAAGGGATTATCTTCTTCCGCCTCCACCTCCACCGTAAGATCTTCCGCCACCGCCACCGCCGCCAGATGATCTCATGCTTCCGCCGCCACTATTCATAGAACGTGATGGGCTAGGAGAGTAGCTTCTTGATGGAGCATTGCCGTTGCTGCTATTGTAATTTCTGGTTGAAGTAGAACTACTTGATCTTCTGTTAGAATAGTCGTAGCTGTTGTTTTGTCCTTGAGTTGACGAACTTCTTCTGTTTGTAAAATTAGGGTTTGAAGAATCATAGGTTCTTCCATTTGTGCCAGAACTTCTTCTGAAATCTGTATAACCACTTTGTCTGTTGGTTGTATAGTTTCTATTTGAATTGTAGTTTCTGTCAGAATTAGAATTTCTGGTAGTATAGCTTCTGTTCGTTGTAAAGCTTCTGTTGGTGTAACCTCCTCTGTTAGAAGCATAGTTTCTGTCTCCGTAATAAGATGCAGATCCTCTTCTTCCGTAGCTATATGAGTAATTGTTGTATCTATTGTAGCCAGGTCCCCAATATCCAGGATAACCCCATCCCGGGTAGCCCCATCCAGGTCCCCAGTAGTTAGGATAACCCCATCCTCCTCCGTAACCCCATCCGTAATAAGGATATCCAAATCCAAGTCCGAATCCCATTGACCATGTAGGGTCAGAATAAATATTTACAGAAACGTCTGAATTGGCGCTTCCCCAGGCTGGGTAAGCATTTGCGACTGATTGTATACTATCGCTGTCAGAATAATTACCATAATTATCTACATCTGTAAAAATTTCAGTTGACTGATTGTCATCTTGCAATGATCTAAAGTAATCCTTATATTGATTATTTGTATTTGTGGTAGTTGTTTGAGCATAGGTTCTTGGTGAGCCGCCGTATACTCCATCATTGTCATGATAAGAAGTATTTTGGTAAGAACCACATGATGCTAGTAGAAAACTCAATAATCCAATTAAGTAAAAATGACTTGAGTTTTGGCGGAGAGTTGTATAAGTTTTCATATCTGTGGAGTTTTTTATTGTTGCACATTACAAAAATAGTTAGTTTTGTCAAACTATTTAGTTAAAATTATTAAAACAAAATTTGTGCCAAACTATTCAATATGAGTAAGAACCTCACTACAAGATCAGAAGATTATTCAAAATGGTATAACGAGCTGGTTGTAAAAGCAGATCTAGCTGAAAATTCAGGCGTTAGAGGATGTATGGTTATTAAGCCGTACGGATATGCTATTTGGGAAAAAATGCAGGCTGAGTTAGACCGAATGTTTAAAGAAACAGGACATCAAAATGCGTACTTCCCTTTATTTGTGCCTAAGAGCATGTTTGAGGCGGAAGAAAAAAATGCAGAAGGATTTGCAAAAGAGTGTGCTATCGTAACACATTATAGATTAAAAAATGATCCGGACAGACCTGGAAAATTAATGGTTGACCCAAATGCGAAGTTAGAAGAGGAGCTTATTGTTCGTCCTACCAGTGAAGCAATTATTTGGTCTACATATAAAGGATGGGTACAATCGTACAGAGATTTGCCTTTATTGATTAATCAATGGGCAAATGTTGTTCGTTGGGAAATGCGTACGCGTTTGTTTTTAAGAACTGCTGAGTTTTTATGGCAGGAAGGGCATACAGCACATGCTACAAAGGCAGAAGCACTAGAAGAATCTGAAAAGATGATGAATGTATATGCTGATTTTGCTCAGGACTTTATGGCTATTCCGGTTGTTAAAGGTATAAAAACTGAAACGGAGCGTTTTGCCGGTGCCGATGAAACCTATTGTATTGAAGCATTAATGCAGGACGGAAAAGCATTACAGGCAGGAACATCTCACTTTTTAGGTCAGAACTTTGCAAAAGCTTTTGATGTGAAATTTGCAAATGCCGAAGGGAAACAAGAACACGTGTGGGGAACCTCATGGGGAGTTTCTACTCGTTTAATGGGAGCTTTGGTGATGACGCACTCTGACGATCAGGGATTAGTGCTGCCTCCTAATTTGGCACCTATACAAGTTGTTATTGTGCCTATTTATAAAACAGATGAGCAATTAGCAGAGATTACAACGGCAGTAAATGACTTAACTGCTAAGCTTAAAAAGTTGAAAATTTCAGTTAAATATGATGACAGAACAACTCAAAAACCAGGATTCAAGTTTGCTGAATGGGAATTAAAAGGTGTTCCTGTAAGAATTGCTGTTGGTCCAAAAGATTTAGAAAACGGAACTTTTGAAGTTGCCAGACGTGATACATTGACAAAAGAAACTGTTTCCGGCGAAGGAATCGTTACTTATATAAATGACTTGCTTGAGCAAATACAAACTGATTTATTTAATAAAGCATTAAATTATCGTGATACTCATATCACGGAAGTAAATAGCTTTGAGGAATTTAAAGAAGTTTTAGATGGTAAAGGAGGGTTTGTATCTGCTCATTGGGATGGTACAGCCGCTACTGAAGAAAAAATAAAAGACTTGACAAAAGCAACGATTCGTTGTATCCCATTAGATGCTGTAGAAGAGGCGGGAACCTGTGTGTTTACTGGTAATCCTTCTTCAAAAAGAGTGTTGTTTGCTAAGGCGTATTAATTTTTTTTAATTTTTTTTGCATCAGGTATTGTACATCTTAAAAATAGTTGTATTTTTGCATCCGCATTAGAGAAGCAGGCCCGTTCGTCTATCGGTTAGGACGCATGGTTTTCATCCATGTAAGAGCGGTTCGATTCCGCTACGGGCTACTACTTTTACTGCGAATTTTTTCTTGAAATACTGAGAATTAAAATGGCCCGTTCGTCTATCGGTTAGGACGCATGGTTTTCATCCATGTAAGAGCGGTTCGATTCCGCTACGGGCTACAAAATTTCAATTTATTAAAATTGGAGAAAACTTAGAGGATACTGGTCTGTTCGTCTAGGGGTTAGGACTCCAGGCTTTCGTCCTGGTAACAGGGGTTCGATTCCCTTACAGACTACTACAATTAGTTGTAAATAAGTTTTGTAAAATAAAAGTTGGTGTCTCGATTTTTGTTTTATTAGTTAAAACCAAAGTGATTGTTTTTCAATTGTGGGAGGTTTTTCTTTTTTAACTAGTATTTATAATAATTATTATATCTAAAAATTAAAAAAAATGGCAAATCATAAGTCAGCATTAAAAAGAATCAGAAGTAACGAAAAAAGAAGAGTTCTTAACAGATACCAACACAAAACTACTCGTAACGCTATTAAAGCATTAAGATTAGCTACTGATAAATCTGATGCAGCTTCAAAATTATCAACTGTAATCTCTATGGTAGATAAATTAGCTAAAAAGAACATCATTCATGATAATAAAGCTTCTAACTTGAAGTCTAAATTAACTAAACATGTTGCTAAATTGTAATTAATTACAATTTCCTAAATATATAAAAAAAGTCCTCTTTAGAGGACTTTTTTTTGTTTGAATAAAAATGAAAATCCCAAAGTGTCTATGTTAAATGGGATCAAACGCAAAAGTTGGGGATTACGCAAAAAGATTGCATAATCTGAATAAGAAAAAATCTACTTTTCGTACTCCTCTAAATTGACTTCTAAATGCTTTTACTTTGGCATTAAAAGATTCTGCTGAAGCGTTTGTTTTAATCCATTTCAATTCCTGCTTGATTTGTTTCGGTTTTATTGTAATGTTGGATTTTTATTTAATTGACCTTCTATTGTTGTTTAGTTTGCAATGGGTTTGTTTTTAAATTCCTATTTTCTTTTTAAGGTATTCAAGCATTGGCAGAGTAACAGGCTTTGAGAGGAAGTCTATGATAATAGGGTATTTTTTTGCTTTGGCTAAATCTTCAGGGTCAATAGTAGAAGATAATACAATGACATTCGCAGTGTTGAATTCTGCGTAAGCAGGAGACGTAAAGTGGTCTAAAAATTCCCAGCCACCCATGACTGGCATGTTCAGGTCTAAGAAGATCAATTCTGGTTTTTTGTTTACTTTGTTTTTAATATTGGTGTATTTTAAAGTGTTGAAATGCATCAGTGCTTCTTCACCATTTTGAGCAGTGATGATTTCTTTAGAGAATGATGATTTCGAAATTACTTTTTTGCATAACATGAGCGTGATTGGGTCGTCATCAATGCATAAAATTTGCTCGAGCATGTGAATTAATTTTTGAATGTTATTGTGAATGTTGTGCCTTTATTGACTTCGCTTTCAATGGTTATTGTTCCTCCCATAGTTTCTACTTGTGATTTTACAAGGTATAAGCCTAGTCCTTTGCTGTCAGGATAATTGTGAAATCGTTGATAGAGGCCAAAAACTTTGTCTCGATTCCTGTCCAGATCAATTCCAATTCCGTTATCTTTAAAAGTTAAGATAGCTTTGTGATCTATTTGTTCGGCGGTAATCGATATCTTTAATTTCCTGTTTTCCGATTTGTATTTTAAGGAGTTAGTCAGTAGGTTAAGTAAGATGCTTTCGATGTAAGCCTTGTTTGTGTTTAGCAGTGGAACTTTTTCGAAATTTAATTTAATTATCGGTTTGTGTAATTCTATCTGGAAAGACAATTGGCTAAAGACATTCTCAAAAACTTCTTTTAAAGAAACTTCTTCTTTTTGCATAGAAGGATTGTCTTTGATGATGATGACTTTTACCAGATCATTTATGGTTTCGTTTAATAAATGTGTTGATTTGGTAAAGCCGGCAAGGATTTCCTGAAGTTCCGGATCTTCAACAGGAATATCTTCTATTAAATTTAATAGTCCGATTAAATTGGATAAAGGCGCTCTCAGGTTGTGTGATGTTATATAGGAGAACTGTTTTAAATCCTTGTTGTTTTGGGTTAGTTCCCTGATAAGATGTTCTTTTTCTGTTTCTAATTTTTTTTCATCTGTTATGTCTCGCTGTATAGAAATCCAGTGCGAAATTGATCCTTCATTATTAAAAATGGGGATCATTGAAAATCGAACCCAATATTCTTCTTTTTTCTTGGTATAACTAATGGTTTCTATTAAGCATTCTTCTTTATTCTTTATTGCTCTTAATAGTTTTTTTAATTCTTCTGAGTCTGATTTTGGTCCTTTGAAAATATTTGGAGATTTCCCAATTATTTCATGAGAGAGATATCCGGACATTTGTGAAAAAGCGGGATTTACATATACTATTTTAGGGATTTTACGATCTGTTGAATTCGCTTCTGTAATTAGAATAGAATCTTTAGATTGTGTGATTACAGTTTCCAGAAGTTTTAATCGTTGTTCTTCTTCTTTTTGTTTGGTAATGTCCTGGATTGCTCCAATCATTCTAATGGCTCTTCCGTTTTCATCTTTCAATAAAAACCCCCGGTCAAGTACGTATTTATAGCTTCCGTCAACACATCTAAAGCGATACTGATCCTGCCATTTTTCAGTTTTTTGTTCAATAAATGAATATAATTTGATAGACATTCTGATACTGTCTTCAGGATGAATTTTATCAAACCACCATTTTGATGTGTTTCCTACATCTGCGGGATTATATCCAAATACGCTTTCGATTCCTTTGTTCCAATTAATACTGTCTTCCTGAATTTTCCAATCCCAAATAGTGTCGCTAGTCGCTTTTGCAACAATGTCATATTTTTCGTTCGATTCTTTGATCTCTTCATTTGTTTTTTTTAATTTTTCGAAAATAGAGATGTTTTTCTTTTCATTTTTCGATAGTATGTATCTGAAAATTAATCCTGTAATGAGTATAAAAAGGACGTCTTTTATAACAAATAAATAAAAGTATTCTATCTTAGAAAAGTAGGTAGTAAGTATTTTATGGCAGATTATAGCCACAATTAGCGAGATGATAACGTAAACTAGAGTAATTTGGAGAGTTTTACTTTTCATTACTCAAATATAGTTAAATTAACTATAATTAAACAATAAGGAAAGTTCATTTCGATGGTAAAATTTACGTTGTTTTGATGAACTAATTACTTGTCTAGACGCAAACTATCGCAGAAACGTTTTTTATATCAAAATAAAGTGTACCTTTGCACCCATTAAAAATCTCAGATGGAATCTATTAGAAATATTGCAATTATTGCCCACGTCGATCACGGTAAAACCACTTTGGTTGATAAAATTATGTATCACTGTCAGTTATTTCGTGACAACGAAAACACAGGTGATTTAATTCTTGATAATAACGATTTAGAGCGTGAGAGAGGTATTACTATTACTTCAAAAAACGTATCAGTTCAATATAAAGGAACAAAAATCAATATTATCGATACTCCTGGTCACGCCGATTTTGGAGGAGAAGTAGAACGTGTATTAAACATGGCCGATGGTGTATGTTTGCTAGTTGATGCTTTTGAAGGTCCAATGCCACAAACGCGTTTTGTATTACAAAAAGCTATTGATTTAGGTCTTAAGCCTTGTGTAGTTATCAATAAAGTTGATAAGGAAAACTGTACTCCTGAAGAAGTTCATGAGAAAGTTTTTGACTTAATGTTTGAATTAGGTGCTTCAGAAGAGCAATTAGATTTTCCAACTGTTTATGGTTCTGCTAAAAACAACTGGATGTCTGATCATTGGGAAAACGTAACTGATAATGTTGAAGCATTATTGGATATGGTTATCAAAAACGTACCGGCTCCTAAAGTATCTGAAGGAACACCACAAATGTTGATTACATCTTTAGATTTCTCTGCATTTACAGGTCGTATCGCTATTGGTCGTCTTGAAAGAGGTGTATTGACAGAAGGTATGCCAATTTCTTTGGTAAAAAGAGATGGTAAAGTTATAAAATCACGTATTAAAGAATTACATACTTTTGAAGGTTTAGGCCGTAAAAAAGTACAAGAAGTAATCGCTGGAGATATTTGTGCTATTATTGGAGTTGAAGGTTTTGAAATTGGAGATACAATCGCCGATTCTGAAAATCCTGAAGCTTTACAAACTATCGCAATTGATGAGCCTACAATGAGTATGTTGTTTACAATCAACGATTCACCATTCTTTGGTAAAGAGGGTAAATTTGTAACTTCTCGTCATATTAGAGAAAGATTGACAAAAGAATTAGAGAAAAACTTAGCTATGAAGTTAGGTGAAACTGATTCTGCTGATAAATTCATGGTTTTTGGTCGTGGAGTACTTCACTTATCTGTTCTTATTGAAACAATGAGAAGAGAAGGGTATGAGTTACAAATTGGTCAGCCACAAGTTATCATCAAAGAAATTGATGGTAAAAAATGTGAGCCAATTGAAGAATTGACAATCGATTTGCCAGAAAATCTTTCAGGAAGAGCAGTTGAATTCGTTACATTGCGTAAAGGAGAAATGCTTTCTATGGAAACTAAAGGGGAACGTATGATTGTGAAATTTAATATTCCATCTCGTGGAATTATTGGATTGCGTAATCAATTACTTACTGCAACAGCAGGTGAGGCTATTATGGCACACCGTTTTATAGGATATGAGCCATACAAAGGAGAAATTTCTGGACGTAACAAAGGTTCATTGATCTCTATGGAAAAAGGAAAAGCGATTCCTTATTCTATCGATAAATTACAAGATCGTGGTAAGTTTTTTGTTGAACCAAATGCTGAAATTTACGAAGGTCAGGTAATTGGAGAAAACTCTCGTGCCGATGATATGTGTGTAAACGTAACTAAAGAGAAAAAACAATCTAACGTTCGTTCTTCTGGAAATGATGAAAAAGCAAGAATCATCCCACCAATTATTTTCTCTCTTGAAGAAGCTTTAGAGTATATTCAAAAAGATGAATATGTAGAGGTTACACCAAAATCTATTCGTTTGAGAAAAATCTATTTGACAGAAACTGATAGAAAAAGATTTAAATTCTAATAAATTTAAATTTCAATATAAAAATCCCAAATTCCAATTAAGGAGTTTGGGATTTTTTTTGATCCCGTACTGATATTCGAGAATCTGTTATTAAATATTTAGAATTTTATAGCGATTATCTTTTTAAACTAAAATGACCTTTTACTTCCCGGTTATCTTCTAGTTTTAATGTATACCAATAATCATCTGCCGGAAGAGGATTTCCGGTAAATAGCCCGTCCCATCCTGGATCTAACGGACGAATTTGTTTTAATAATTTCCCGAAGCGGTCATAAATATAAATAGTGGCATTTTTATTTGTAGCAGTAAGTCCGCTAATATTCCAGTAATCATTATAACCATCGTTATTTGGCGTAAAAAATTTTGGAGCACCAATGACGGCAACTATCTTATTTGTTGTACCACAATTTTTTTTATCATTTACGTAAACTTCATGAATACCTGAAGTTATATTTTCGAAAACGTTTGACTCTTGATAAGGACCATTTGGTGTGTCAAGACTGTATACGTAATCTCCTTTTCCAACAATATTTATAGTTATTTTATTAGAATCGCCCATCATTAAATCTTCAATATCAATACTTAGAATTTTTGCAAGATTTGATGCAGTAACTTCAGTAGTCCTTGTTTTTGTGCAGTTTGATTTGTTTCTTACCGTCACTTCATAAATGCCGGTTTTATTTACTTCTAAACTTGAAGTAATTTTGTTTGGTATTTCTACACCATCTTTTTTCCATTGGTAAGTAAAATCACTGGACGAAGTAGTGCTATCTAATAATCCTGCTTCTAAAATTGTAGAATATGCCGGGTTATCTTCGCATACATTTGTAGTCGTATTTGTTTTAAGATTAGGAAGTCTGTTTACTTCTAATCTAATTTTGCTGATTGCATAACAATCATTTCCTTCTTCAATTCGGGCGAATACATCTTGATTATAGGGAGTTTCATTGTGATAAGATGCAGGATTTTGAATTGGGTTAAGTTCTAATAAGGCATCATTCTCGTTTGAGTAATATTTTAAAGTTTGGCTGGCCGGAATTGGTATGTTTGATTTTGTTAAATCGAAACTGTATAATCCGTCTTCAGTGCCATCATCGTCACAAGCAGGATCTAAGCTGTATACTGTTTCTGAAATTGCATTCATCTTCAATGTCAAATTATTAATGGTGGCGCAAGTAGTATTTTGATTTGTATTGCGTGCAAATATTGTTTGCGGATTACTGATATTTGTATACGTGGCGTTTAAAGGATTTTTATTGTCTAAAGCATCTTCATTACTTATATGATAAGTTGTTGTAACATCCGGACTCGTATTAAAAGCCGAATTAGCTTCATTTAAATTAAAAAGAGACAAACCTTTTGGGGATATTCCTGTTTCACATTGTACCAATGTGTAATTTATAATGTCAGGAAGAGGATTTATAATTAATTTAATTTCTTGTATAGAACGGCTTAGTTTCTCGCTAAAGGCTGCGATAAAGAGCGATTGTTCAAAAGGGATATTATTTATAAAATTATTTAATATTGGATTAGTATTGTTTTTTGCATCATTTTCTGAGAAATAATAATTAATGGTCAGGTTAGATACATTTTTATTATCAAAAATGGCAGCCGTAACTTTGTTTAAATCTATTTTTGTTTTTCCATCTTTACCATTTGCATCATTCTCATCACAGGTTTCGTATTTGTTTTTCGGGAAAATAACCTTGTCGCTAACTTTAATAGTAAAAGATGTCCAATTGTAACAATTAGTTATAGTGTTCGTAATTCGGGTAAAAATGATCTGCGTATTCTGAATGTTTTTATATTGCGTTGGATTTGCAATAGGGTTTAAATTTGTTATGGCATCATTAGAAGATAAATGAAAAGTTACTTTGACATCAGATTGTCCTCCAATTATTGTAGCGTTGTTCTTCGTTAAATCAAAAGTTAACGATTGATTTTCAGTCCCGCTGATATCTGCGTCTTCCATGTTAAGAGCAGTATGATTTAAGACATTCAGATCCGGAGGAGTATTAAAAGTTGCTGTTCCGAGCCAGTCCAGTGAAAAATTACTGGTTCCTATTGGTCTGTCAATGACAAGAAAATAAGATTCGCCGGGATTAACATTTATCCACTTAACATAGCCGTTCCCATTTTGTCCCGGACCTTGAGAGATATCTGTAGCTGTGCCGGTCATTCCGGTGTAATTATTACTAAGTTGTGCCTCTAACGGATTTGTGCTTGAGCATCTCAATACATTGCCAAGAGCGTTGCATGTTGCATTGGGTCCAAAGATTATAAAATCAAAATCTTCATTTAGATTTGTGCTGTCCGGTTTTAGAATAAACCCTAAAGTTCCTGCGGTTTTAATAGAAAGTTTTAGCCAAATGCTATTATTTTCACGTTGCATGCAACTGTTTGAAAAAGAAAACTCATTAACATTCCCGTATCCACTAACAGATAAACCCTGAAACCCTGAATTTCCGCAGACAGTAATTGCATCAGTGCAATCATTTTGTGCGTAAAAATGTATTGAAATAAAAAATAAAAAAAATGATAATTTAAATGGTCCCATCTTGTTAAGTAAGATGTAAATATAAGATAAATCAGTTATTTTTGGTTATTTGTAAAAAAATGTTTATTTCAATTCTTAATATTTTGCAGAATCAATATTTTTTAAAATCAAAAAAATTATCTTTTTAAACTAAAATGTCCTTTCACAGTCTTGCCGTCTACAAATTCTAAAGTAAACCAATAATCGTCTGCGGGTAACTGCTGGCCATTATAAAGACCATTCCAGCCACTGCTATTTTGATCCATCTGTTTTAAAAATTTGCCATAACGATCAAAAATATAGATTTTATAATCAGGAAGCTTATCTATGTTTGTGATAAGCCATAAATCATTATAGCCATCTCCGTTTGGAGTAAAAAACCTTGGATAGTCCAGAACATAAGTAATAAGTGAATTAGACAATCCACAACCATTTTTATCTCTCGCAATTGCATTATAGATTCCCGGTTTTACGTTAGTGAACAACGGATCATCCTGAAAAACATTTCCATCTAAAGAAAATTCGTAATTACCGCTTCCGGTATATTTTATTAAAACGGAGTTATCAACCCCTGAAAAATCTTTAACAACAGTTTCGGTTATTAAAGCAGGTTCAGATAAAGTTACTTTAAATTTTTTCGTTTTTTCACAACCGTTTACATCTGTTACAACTACGGAATAATCACCGGCAGAATTTACGGTGATGAAATTGGCAGTACTTCCTGTACTCCATAAATAACTGGTAAAACCTGTAGCAACAGTTAGTGTTGTATTTTCTCCTTTACATAAATATATTGATTCATCCTGAAAACTTGGAGGATCAAAAGTATTTACAACAAGAGTAATTGGAGTAATATCAAAACAATCGGCTCCGTTCGTGGCTTTAGCATAAATAATTTGGTTAAAAGCAACGGTATTTTTAAAGATGTTTGGTAGAACATTCATATCATTTAATGCGTCATTAGTATTTAAGTAATAATTAAAAACTAATCCTCCGGGTAAACCTGCTGAAATTTGTGGAGTAACTTCTGCACTAAAATCAAATTGATAAAAACCATCTTGTTTGTCATCTCCGTCGCAAGTCGCAATTGGATTTTGATCCGGAATTGCTGTGGTGGGAACTTGTAATTTTACTTCGGCAATTTTAAAACAGCCGTATTGGTTTTCAATTCTGGCGAAAAGAATTTGGTCAGGAATTTTATTTGTATAATTCTGAGGTGTTCCTATTAGATTTGTTTTTGCCTGAGCATCAATTAATGATTCATAATATCCTTTATTAAGGTTCTCTGCTACATTATTCTTGACGATATTGTCAACTTTTGTTAAATTAAAAACTGTAATTCCGTCTGTATCAGCATCACATTGTAGTAAGGTCGTATTAGTTGATAGAATTTCGGGAGCATACTCAATTTTAATTTGCCCGGATAATATACATGTTGTGCCTTTTACAGTGGCTTCTACTATGTAATTTCCGGCATCTGTAACCTCAAAAGTTGAATTTGTACCCAAAGTAACTGTAGGATCACTTTTTTTTGACCATTTAAAATTATAATCAGCAGCTGTTAGTTTGTCTAAAATAATCTTTTCTCCAAAACATGCAGGATTATTAGTAGCTATGGTACGATCTCCTCCAAGTACAATTTTTGAAGCAAAACTCCCGGCTTCAAGAAAAATAGCTGAATTTTGCAACTTAATCGTAGCATCACCAATTACCAATTTTACATGATATGTTTTTCCTGCAACCACTGTGCCTTCTGCGGTCATAACTACAGTTTGCCCAGCGTAATTTACCGGACTTGTACTGCCATTTGTTCCATTAAAATAATTTAGGTTTGAAGCCTCGCAGCCTGTGTAAGCAATGCCGCCCGGTCTTACTCCAGGTTCAATTTTTGGGCGAATATTTACAGAAGAAACGGGGGTATTTGTATTGGGTAATACGGCTAAATTTTTGTAAAGATCAGTAGTTCCGGTTTCTTTGATTAAAAAAGCAAATCCATCAGAATAGTCGCAAGGATAATTATATTGATATTCATTTGAAGCAAAAATATAATTGAAACTCAGGGAACTTGTGTAAGCTATAAAATCAAATTCTAAAACTGTAGTATTTACAGAAGTGATTCCCAGTATATCGTCCAGATCGCTATCACGTCCCCATCCAGTATTGTCATCCTGACCGTCGTTAGCATTGCTAACAAATGGTCCAACCGCACTTTGACTTGTTGACGTTAGTAATACTACGCCTTCCTCAAAAGGAAAACTGCTTCCATTTCTATTAAAATAAGCAAAACTTTGCTTCCCTGGCCTAAATGTATCTCCGTTGCCTGTTGAGTTTGAAACAGCAGCACAAGAGCTGTTTACTAAAGTATTCTCAATAAGCTGTTGGGGAGTTCTTGTATCATCTAAGGTAATATTTTGCGCATTCATCTTTACGGATGAACAGCAGAAAAACAAAACAAAGGAAAAAACTTTAAAATAATTCATAGCGTAGCAAATATACTATAAATCTCTATTTTTTAATAGTTTGTAAGAAAAGTAAATGAATAAAAATGTCCAGACCAAAACGATTAAAATCGAGAAATAATGTACACTATAATCTTTAGTATTTTCAACGCCCATTTGTGTGCCAATGGTTTTTATCAATTGTAATCTTGAAATAGGTTCAACAATTAAGTTTGACATTGCCTCTAAAGGAAGAAATTGTGTGATATATGAGCCTGTATTGCTATTTGGGAAGATTTTAAAAACTAAAAGACCTTTTATTATTGATTCGATAAATACCCAGACTAATAAAAAACCAAGTGCAAATGCAGATCTTTTGACTAAAATTCCCAGAAAAAGGCAAAAAGAAAAGAATCCTAATAATTTTACGAAAAAAGCCAACAGGTAGTCCAAATCACTGAAAATTATGCCAAATTCATTATAGGATGAAAAACACAATCCGAGGATTAAACTCATAATAAAAACGAAAACAGTAGAGACTAAAGAAAAAAGGACAACAGTTAGAAATTTAGATATAATAAATTCTTTTTTGCTTAAGCCATCAATTAGATTTTGTTTCAAAGTACCGTAGCTATATTCATTGGCCATCATGGATACAATAACTATGGCCAGAAAAAATTTAAGCACTGCTGCAAAATAAGTAGTAAAATGCCAGATAAACGGAAAATTAAAAATTCCCATTTCGGATGGGTCGATATGAATTGGTCCTATATCAAACTTTATTGAAGCAATTAATGCAATGAACGAAAGTAATATGAAATAAGTTAAAGTAAGGACACGGCTGGCTTTGTTTTTCCAGATTTTTTGTAATTCTATAGAGAGAAGTCTGTTCATGGCTTAGTTAGTTTTTGGTAGTGGTGTTTTTGGTTAATTCTAAAAATTGAGCTTCTAAACTGTTTTTACGTTTTACTAAATGATTTAATGTAATATTCTTAGAAAATAAAAACTGATTGAGTTCTGATGCTGATAAATCTGATTTTAAATAAACCAAAATTTTCCCGTCTTCTTCTGCAATTCTGTCTATTGCTGCGTGTGTTATCAGGATACTTTTTAGTGTAGTATTATCATCTGCCATAACTTCAAAAAAGCCTTCGTTTGCAGACATGGCATCTACTGAACCTGAGTAAAGAATTTCGCCTTTTCGTAAAACAATTACATGCGAGCAAACTTTTTCGACTTCATCTAATAAATGCGAAGCAAGTAAGATTGTAGTTCCCTGCGAAGCTATTTTTTTGATGATATCACGAATCTGATGAATTCCCTGAGGGTCTAAACCATTTGTAGGTTCGTCTAAAATCAAAATTTCGGGATCGTTTAAAAGGGCTGATGCAATCGCAAGACGTTGTTTCATTCCTAAAGAAAAAGTGCTGAATTTGCTCTCTTTTCTTTCGGTTAAACCTACTAAATCAAGTTTTTCGTTGATTTTAGCATAATTGATACTTTTTATTTTACAAACCAATTTCAGGTTTTCTTCGGCAGTCATGTACGGGTAAAAGTTAGGTCTTTCTATAATAGCCCCAACTTTTTTTAGGGCTTCGTGAGTCTGAACTTTTCCTCCAAACCAGCTGTAACTTCCTGATGTACGGTTTACAACATTTAAAACAATCCCTAACGTGGTCGATTTACCGCTTCCGTTTGGTCCTAAAATGCCATAAACGCGGCCTTTTTGTATTTCAAAAGAAACATTTTTTAAGGCTTGAATTCGCCCGTATCTTTTATGAAGATTCTCAATAGTAAGTATGGTTTCCAAATTTATTTCAGTTTTAGTTTTTAGTATGACGATTCAGTCTGTATATTGTTACGCTAAATTTTATTTAATGTAAATTTGTAATAAAGATATTCAAAATGAGTGAACCTTTAATGGTTTTAAAAAAACCATCTTATCCCTTAATACCATCGCTTTTAAGTTATTTAGAAAGATACGAGCGCATTTCGAAAGTGTCTGTCTTCTATGATGATTTATTGCGATTTTCAGGTTCTGTAAATGTATATGATAAAAATGAAACGGATACTTTGTGGATTAGGGTTTATTATAATGAATTCGAAAGAAGCGAAATTGACTTAAATCTGAAAAAAATCTATTCGCTTTTGCATTCTGACGGAAATAGCGAGATCATCCAGTTCCTGAATGTTGATGCGATTGATTATTGCACTTTTGGAAACTCAAAACCTTTTAGAATTAAAGTTCGAAATATTCTCAATGATAATTATGTTCATTTCTATATTAAAAAAGCTGATGCCTCGAGAATTTACGGACTGGAATTAGAGGATATTCTTTCGCCTGATAAAATTAACTTCTTGGTCTACAAAGACACTTTAATCGAGGAACATATTATAGGGATTCCGGGTGATGTTTTTATGGACACTTTGTTGCATAATTGCACCGAGACTGAAAAATCCCAGATTGCAAAAGAGTTCGTGAAGTTTAATGAACGTTGTATGATCAGACTTTTGGGCGATATGCGAGCTTATAATTATGTGATTGTGCCAATTCACGATTTTGATCAGGTAGTTTATAAAATTCGTCCAATTGATTTTGACCAACAATGTTACGAAGGGAATTTTAAAGTTTATCGTCCCCAGTTTTTCAAGGAAAATTATCCTATGATACAACTGATCAAAGAAAAATTAGAAGACCGATCTATTATTCAATACAAAGACGAAGAAAGAGCAATTCTTGCTAAACGTATTCATTCTGCAGAAAACAGAATCAAAAAACTATTGAATATAATGTGTCACGATACTATTTCGACCGAAGAGCATTTGAATCAACTAAAAATGGAATTGTACCGTTATACAAATGATATGAAGTTTAAAAATGCCAAATCAATGGGGCATATTATGTATGCAGCGTTTGAGTTTATCACGCGCAACTTTAAAAACACAAATTTGATTTAAAATTATTAACCATATAAGTTAAATAAGTTCATATCAACGTAATGTTTTTAAATTATATTATATGATTGAAAATAAAAATAATATTATGAAAAAGTTTTTTTTACTTGGGGTTTCTATTGCTTTACTGGCTTGTCAGCAACAATCAAATACTGATTTTAAGACACTTTATGCGCTTCCTAAAAAATTAAAGGAGGTTTCTGGAATTACCTATTTTCCAGAGACAAATTTAATTTATACTTTAGAAGACAGTGGAAATAAAAATGCAATCTACGCTATTAATTCAGAAGGTAAATTGGCTAAAACTATCACCATTTCTAACGCTACAAATGTAGATTGGGAGGATATTACAAAAGATAAAAGCGGCAATATCTATATTGGAGATTTTGGAAACAATGATAATGAACGCAAAGATTTGTGTATTTATAAAGTGAATAAAGACCAATTGAATAAAGATCTTGCTGTGGCCGAATATAAAATTTCTTTCTCATATCCGGAACAAACTGAATTTCCGCCAAAGAAAAAAGAAATGTTCTTTGATGTTGAAGGTTTTTTTGAACATGGAAATTATTTTTACCTTTTTACTAAAAACCGAAGCAAAGATTTTGACGGAACAGCTTTTGTTTATAAAATATTAAATGCTGCAGGAACTCAAAAAGCGACTAAAATTGGTGAATTTAAAACCTGTGATAATTACAGTCATTGTGTGTTAACCGGAGCAACAATTAGTCCTGATGGAAAAAAAGTAGTTTTATTAAGTCATGATAAGATTGTTTTATTTACTGGTTTCAAAGATGATTTGTTTCACAAAGGAACTCAAACAGAAATAAAACTAAATCACTATTCGCAAAAAGAAGCAGTTGTTTTTAAAGACAACAATACATTACTGATCGCCGACGAAAAAACAAAAAAAGTAGGAGGGAACGTTTACGAGTTTAAATTAAAGTAATTTAAGGTTCTGAGTTGCTAAGCTTCTAGTCATTAAGCTTTACAAAAAGAAGTTTCAACTGACAAAACAAATTAAGAATAAAAAAGTTTGGCACGAATTTCACGAATCTCCATAAATTATATATTAGTGAAATTCGTGGCTAAAATCTTTGCTGCTTTTACCCTAAGCTAAAAAAATACTTAGAAGCTTAACAGCTTAGCACCTCAGTACGTTACTAAAAGCTATATGCAGCTCCAAAAATCACCCTGCCTTCTTCGTCAGGAGATTTAAAATAAGATATTCTTGCTGTCAGAACATTGATAGCATTAATCCAAAGTCCGCCACCATAATCCTGGTGCCATTTTCTGGAACTTTCACCATCAAGCCATATTCTTCCATAGTCAAAACCACCAAGGATTCCGTAAGTCAAAGGCGCAATTGTTTTTTGTATTTTACCAATGCTCAGTCGTAAATCCGTACTTTGAGAAAAATACGAACTTCCTAAAAAGCGTTCATTTCTATAACCACGTAAATCAGTATCGCCGCCTAAAGTTGCCCCTTGGTAAAACTCATAGTTATTATTTAAAATAGCTTTTCCTTTTACGATAGAAGCCAGTACTAATTTGCCGTTATGGTCGATTTTATGCGTAAAACCTAAGTAGCTTTCTATAGTTGGAAAGTTTTGTTTAGAATCACTTAAATTCGCCATCCAGGCTGCGGAAACCATAAAAGCCATTCCTAATGTAGGTTTTGCAGCAAAGTCAGCATTTTTAAACGAATATTTAATTTTTGCCCCACCATATACCTGACTGTCAAAAACATTTGGGTTTATAATATTTGGTGCGTCAATAAACCTGTCCTTAGTTTCTTCGACCCTCATTTGTTGTAACATAGGCTGAAAGCTAAATTCGCTTCCGTATCTGCCAACATGCCTGATCGCTCCTGAAACATTAAATTTCTGAATACGAACACGGTTATAATCCATCCCAAAGGCATCAGTATTATTTACCGTTTCATTTCCATATCCAAAATAATTTATTGCAAAATTTGGAGTTGTATATTGAGAGTCAACATCAATAACCCATTTACCCAATAATCCCGGGAAATGTGCAGCATAATTAAATTCAAGACCTCCTGTTGCAAAATAATAGAATGCGTTTAAAACGTGTCTTTGTGTATAGGGATTCTGTTTGAAATTGTTAACGGTATAATTTAAATTTACACCCATTTTTACACCATCGTCAGGATTATAACCAATGTTTGGTAATCCTGATATCACATTATACTTTGGTTTTTCGTAATTGTATAAATTCACATCATAATCATCAGTCAATTCTGTTTTAGTCTTAGCGTCAAGATTATAAGTGTTTTGTTTTGATTTAAAATCATAGACAATAACTCTTTTTCCGTTTTCAATGTTGTAAGTATCATTGTTCTGACCACCAATTAAACGAATTTTAATTTTTGATTTATGATTCCCAACAACCTCAAATACATCATTGTCATCTAAACCATAAATCCATAAATTTTTAGTTTTGGCATCAGTCACTTTTTTAGTGTATACCAATTCATCACCGTCTTTTTTAATTCGGTATGCTTTGATTTCGATACTTTTATGAGCATCATGATTAATTATGAATTTATCTTTTTTATCTGTTCCCGCAAGCATTACAGTACGACTCAAAACATCAAAATATTTCGAAGCATATTTTTGAAGTTCCTTTTTTCTGTTTTTTAATTTTCGTTTGATATCTTCAATCGTTTCATCCTGAACTTCTTTTGGAAGGCTTTTAAATGCATTATCGATATCACTGTCTGATAAGTTTTCCTGAATATATTTCGCCTGGGCAATCCAGTCTTTTTCTTCGGCAGTTTTCAGGAAAGCCAAATCCATTGGATATGGTTCCCTGTTAAGCCATTTTACATTATCGATTTCTTTTTTGAAACTACGCATATGGCGAAGCGCAGGAATGTTCATTAACAACGAAAGCAAAGTTCCGTCATATTTTGAAAAAGCCTGATCACGATCACGCGGGATAGGTTTGTAAACTACCTTTCCCTCTTTTTTATATTCACCCCAACGCCACTGATCATCGTGTCTGTCCCAGTCGCCAATAAGCATATCAAATAAACGTGCTTTTATATATTCTTTTTCATCAACCGAGTATTTCTCGTCTTTATGAAGATTCTTCATCATATCACCGGTACTAATAATATTAGTCGGGTTGCCAAAATTTTTCGCATCCAGATGATTATCAGCCGGTCTTTCTTCAACCATATATAATTCATCTCCAAAATTCGAATTAAACTCTTTTAAGCCATTTTGTTTCGGAATATAATATAGAATGGGATTTGTGTGGGAAATTCCTAAATGATCAGCCAGATTCCCTATCACAAAAGGAGTATAAGGATGAGAAGTGGTGTAAAAATCCAAAAGGAAATTTTCGGCATATGTATCTTCAAAATCGTTAACAACATATTGATCTTTAAATGCAACAGATTGTAAAAATACGGTTGCACTTTTTTTCAATGCACGCATTACATATTCTCTCCCTTTAGGATCTGACATTCGTAAAGAAACTGACTGATGTCCTCCGCCTTCACGAATAGGCTTCAAACCACCCATTAATGTGTCTACGGTTGCAACTTTGGCTTCAATTGGTAAGCTGTAATATTTTCTGTAATGATTTCCGAATAAGAATTTATGAAAAATACTTTTCTGGGTCATTTTTTCAGAATAGATTGAAGTGGTAACCGTTGCAGGGAATTTATTATCGACTTTTGCAGCCCAATTAATTTCTTTTGCCTTAATGATTTCATGCTCAAAAAGCAGCTTTTCTTTGTTGTTTTCATTTCCGTAGAAAGACACTTTTGCATCACCGCTTTTAAATAAAGTCAATGTTGCATAACCATTTCCTCCATAAGAGAATTCAGTAGGATTTATAGCTCTGGCAGCTTCAGATTTTGATCCTGCACCACTAATAATTTGCTTAATGTTTTCCTTGTTAACATATTGCAGATTGTGATCGTGTCCGGAAACGACGATTACATTTTTCTGCTTTTGCAAAAGCGTTTTAATTCTCTTGGCATATATAGTGTATTGCTTGTTCTGAATATCCTGCGGACTTACTCCGGATGTTTTTCTCAATAAATTGATAAAAGAGCCAATTATGGGTAATGGTATTTTTTGTTCTAACGGAAACAATTGTTTCTCTAATGAGAATTGTCCGCCATGAGTTCCGTTACTCATCAAAGGATGATGAATAGCAAGAATAACTGTTTTTTCCTGATTTTTATTTAAAAGACTTTCTAATTCATCAAAAAAATCTTCTCTGGTTTTAATGTCGCAATTGTCATTAATTGTAGGATGATTATCCCAGTCTTCCAGAAACCACTCACTATCAACTGTAATTATGGTAGTGGTGCTGTCGATTTTGACATCTTCTATAGCACAACTTTTTCTTGGCAGGAATGATTTTTTATCATTTAGGTATTTCGTTACAAAATCAGCCTGGCGTTCAAGACCTTTGATACCGTTATACCAATCGTGATTTCCGGGAATAACGATTGTTTTTCCTCGATAACCTTCTGTTAATTTTAATTGGTTTGTCAATTTTGTTTCTGCCAAAGCCTTCTCTGAAGCATCATCATTAGCAGGAAAACCTTTAGGATATATATTATCTCCTAAAAATATCAAAGTCGATTTTTTGCTCGCTTTTTTTAATTTTTTATGCAACAATTCAAGTGTTTGCTGTGCTTGAAGTTCATCTGCATTTCCTGCATCGCCAACTAAATAAAGAGTATGGGCAATTTTTATAGTATCAGTTGCGTTTTCTGTCTCGTTAGCGCTCACATTTTTCCCGTATTGTGCTTTATGCGTCGCACAGGAATAGGCAAGTAATAATGTAACTATTGCTAAAGAACAGTTTTTAATTTTAGTAATAAAATGATTATCCAAAAACAATTTCATAATTTAGTGGTGTAAAAATATTCTCTATGAATTTAATAGAACAATCCGAAGATTTCGTCAGTAATTTACTCAAAGATAAACTTTCTAATTTATATTCTTATCATAATTTTAACCATACTTTATCGGTAGTAAATGCCGTAAAAGAGCTCTGTAAAAAAGAAGATGTTAAAGAAAATGATAAAGAAAAGCTTCTTGTTGCGGCTTGGTTTCATGACACCGGATATGTAGAAGGTTATGAAAATCATGAAGAAGAAAGTGTGAAAATTGCAACAGCTTTTTTGAAAGAAAAAGAGCAATCTGATGAGTTTATTGCAACCGTTTCCAGTTTAATTATGGCCACGGTAAAAGAGTATATTCCAAAAACTCATTTAGAAAAAATAATTAAAGATGCTGATTTTGCGCACCTTATGGGAAATGAATATGCAACTACTTGTGAGTTATTGCGTATTGAATTAAAAAATACCTGGAACTTAAATTTTTCGAATTCAGAATGGGCGAAAGAAAATTTAAACTTTTTAATGAACAAACATCGGTTCTATACTGATTATGCCTTGAGAAAATGGCAACCTTTAAAAGAGAAAAACTTACTACTTGTGCAAAAGAAAATTGAAAAGCAACAAAAGAAAGCGGCAGATAAAATCGAAGACGAAAATAAAAAGAAAGATAAAATAGAGAAACCGGATCGTGGCGTAGATACTTTGTTTCGTGTTACTCTGGGAAATCATACGCGATTAAGCGGAATTGCTGATAGTAAAGCGAATATTTTATTGTCTGTAAATGCAATTATTATTTCGATCGCACTTTCATCTATTATTCCAAAATTAGACAGTCCGAAGAATGCGCATTTGGTGATCCCAACATTTATAATGTTAATTTCTAGTGTCGTTACTATCATCTTTGCGATTCTTTCGACAAGACCAAAAGTTACGACGGGAGTTTTTACCCGAGAAGATATCGAGGCTAAAAAGATAAATTTATTATTTTTTGGGAATTTCTACAAAATGCCTTTAGAAGAGTATGACTGGGCAATGAATGAAATGATGAAAGATCGGGATTATTTATACTCAACCATGATCAAGGATTTATATTATCTGGGATTAGTGCTACAGCGTAAATATAATTTATTGCGTATTGCTTACAACTTTTTCATGATTGGAATCATTGTGACGGTTGTTGCTTTTGTAATCGCATTTAAAACTATTCAATAAGCTTAACTATAATTAGTTAAGCTCATCTAATAAGTCCTGATAAGTAATTTTTTGTTTTACCGGATTTGTATTGTTGTTAATCACTTTTACACGAATGGCCCTCAAGCCTGAAACACCCTGAAGATCTTCAACCTCAAATTGTTCAATTGATGGTTCAAGGATTTTTTTGTGCTGCAGATATTTGATGTATTTTAGATATTCTGCCTCTTCGCTATTTTGAGAGTAGACAATCGTAATCTTTTCTTTTTCTGTAATACGCTCTTTTGTGCCTTTAATATTCGATTTGTCAATACGTTTTTTTACCACTTCATATCGGGCATTATAAGTTCCGTCAACATCAAAACGTTTTTCGTCCATTCTAAAACGGATCGAAAGCGCAGCACTAAATACCAAAATCAATGAAGTTACATCCAACTCATACGGCAAAGATTCCTTAAGTTGATGATGCTCCAGTTCCATTTCGCATAAAGTCTGCAATTGCCACAAACGCAAGTTGTGCAAATACATGATATCAAAAGGTTTTGTAGGCGCAATAGAGGCTCCTATATATAAATTATGCTCAACACCATCGGTTTTAAAACGCTCATAATAGTGTGGATAAATTTGTTGTGCTTCGATTTGCTTTTTATCTAAAATAGTCGCCAGTCTTTTATTGATAATAGACATTGCATTATCAAATTTCTTTCTTTCCTGATAAAATAAGCCGCTTTTTTCGTCAAGACTTTCAAAATACTGACGCTCTAGTTTTTTACTCTTTTGAGTTTCGGGTGTGTTCTTTAAAAGAGGATGAATCTCTTCTTCGATATAACGTTGAATATACTGTTCTGTATCTGCTTTTAAAGGAGAATCTAAATCATTTCGAAAAGATTCCAATTCAAATTTTCTTTGCTCCAGAAGTACTAAGTTCGTATTAGGATCCTGAGATTCGAAAATCTTTAATAGAGCTGTTAATTGATTTTTAAGATCTTTTTTAACCGTTTCGTTTCTATGTTCAGAAGAGCCTTTGATGTCGATTTGGCCATATAAAGGATACACATTTTTAAAGACTATTTCTTTAAAAATATAATCTTTGGTATGGTTTGCATTCTGAAAATAATTTTGGGATTCTTTTTTGAATTTCCAATATACACTTGGATGAATTGTCGTGTATTCACGCTGAATAATAGATGCAATCTGATGCTGCATATCTGTATTATAGCGATCGATTGTATCTGTTAAGTAGGGAAGTACCAATTCGAGTTTTGTCGCGTTGACACTATTTAAGTCCATTACATTTTTAGAAACCAATTCAACAATCCCTAATAAATGATCGTCTTTGATAACAGGTGCAAAAACACAACTCTGAATGCCTTGTTTTAGTAAATGTTCGCCAAGTTTTTTATTAGATGATTGTTCAATGAATTTATTTACGTTAGAAATTATAAAAGGTTCTTTATTATCTAATAAATTCTCAAATGAACATCCGAAGAAAGCATTTTTGCAATCGACTTCCTGATCTTTTGAAAGCAGGAAACTCTGAAGCTGATTGTCGAATTTTATGGGTCTGATGAATTTTTCTTCTTCAGGATTATAGATGATAAAGCCTACTTTTAGATCAGGAATTTTAAATATTGATTTAAAAATATTGGTCACTATTTCATCAGTTGCCACTGATTGAGCATCTGGTTTGAGTAAATTGCTTTTTAAATTAGAAATGGCACTTTCAGTCGTTGCATCAAATAAAGAAACAATTCCGAATCCTTTTAAAGTCCAGCTTCCAGGTGGGAATTTCGATTTCCAAAGTTCAATATCTCCATAATTATCCATTAATAAATCAATATCATCCTGAGTAAGATCAAGAGAGTTTTCATTTGGAATAATTTCCATGAAATCTGCATTGTATAGAATACGATAGTGTTTTTCGACCCCGTCTTCATCCGGAATATCATAGAAAAAAGGTTTGTTGAAATCTATTTTTTGTTTGTAATACACGCCTAAAATTAGACAACAGTTATTAATATAAAATTGATGATCGTCGAAATCACGAATTTCCATATAGAATTCATCTCCGGCATTGCGAAGGATTTTTTTGAAACGATCTGTATAATTAAACGATATATTTTGAAAAGGAATCGTAACCGCTTTAATTTCATTATTAGTTAAAGCAGTCGGAAACAAATCTGCTAATAAATTTTTAATTAAAGCTTCATTGTTTTTAATAATCGAAAAATCCTGGATACCAGTTCTAAATTCAGGAATTGGTTCTATTTGTTTTAATAAGGCTGTGGCGTAGTTGGCTCGGTAATCAACATTTGATAAAGCAATTTCTTCTAGCGTTTCAATTAATTTATGAAATGAAATTATAGTTGTAAAGGGACTTTCTTTATATAAATGAATATCCATGTTCCGTTTTTTTTTAACTACAAAATTAAGCAAATATTAAGAATGTACACCAATTTATTATTTCTTTCGCTTATAGTTCCATAGATTTTAATCGCTTTAAATCAGTCTTTTCAGGAAGATGAATTATTTTGACTAATTATTTACTTTGATAAAGCATAAAACGATGAATTAAGTATGAATTAAAATAAAAAAACGGCAATTACAAATGAATGTAGTTGCCGTTTTTTGTCTTAAGTAAGTAATAGAAAATGAATAACTACTAGCTTTTTTCTTCTTTATTGAAGTAAACTAAATAGTAATACATTTGTTTTTCTTCATCCCAGCCTTTTTCAACAAATTTTTCTGCACTTTCAGGGTTGATGAAATCCATTTTAATCTGAATGTGCGTATCCAGGTTAATAACGTTTTTAATCGATTTTCTAGCGTCAGAAACTGCTGCGTTGGCGATAGGGAATGAGGTTACATCTTCGATGCTGTATTTTTCTCCTTTATCAACTTTATAATTTTTGAATTCAGGAATCAAGTCTGGATTGTCTAATACTTCATTCAGGAAGTTTTGTTCTTCAAACTGATCATTTTTTGCGAAATAATTCACAGATCTGTTCATAAACATAACCTCTTCTTTTTTGTCTTCTGCCGGCAAAACAACATCTTTTGCAAAGTTTTGACAGAATTTCAAGTATTTTTTGGTGATAAAGTTTTCATCTTCAAAAGCATCAACAGATAAAAAATGCTCTAACCAATAACGCGCGTCATAACGGTTACTATCAACAGTTAGAATTTTGTATCCTTCGTCTTTTTTATAATTAAAAATCAAACAACCTTTATCTAATTTGCTTAGGTTGATTCCTTGTTGCAGGATCATTTCAAGGTTACTATTTTTTTCTTCAAATTGTAAAAAGTCTGCTTGTAATTCACTTTTAAAAATCCCGATAGCATCAACTACATTATTGTCAATACTAAGGTTCGTTAAATACGTTACATAAACCTCTCCGTTTTTAATGTGCGGGTGATTTGACTGCTCGAATAAATGTGTAGTGATTCTTTTTGAAACCTCCTGCAAATTATTCGGATTGTCAAAAATCTCCGAAGCATATTTAAACATGTCGTTGTAATCCAAATCGACTTCATGAGCAAACTGATAATAGTTTTCTTCTTTCTCTCTAAAAGGCTTAAAGAAGTACTCTTTTATCAAAGGCACAATTTCATCATTTAAATTAAATGGTTGTTCCGATAAAAAAATCGCTTCGTTTCTGCTTTTGTTTCCTACGCGGTGTATCGCAAGCGTCTCGATGTGGGTGTTGAATAAGTTGATCATATTTAAAGGTGCTGAGGTTCTAAGTTGCTAAGGTTCTAAGTTTTTAGTTTCTGTATTTTAATTAAATAAACGGAAACTAATATTCTCTTTGCTTCGCGACTGTCCTCATATTTTGAGTTGCTGAGTCTCTAAGTTGCTAAGGTTCTGAGTTTTTTAGTTTCTATCTTTTAATTTCTTAATAAACGAAACCAACATTCTTTCTACTTCGCGACTGTCCTCATATAAATTATTAAATTCTTCTTCGTTAAGATAGGTTATATTTTTAGCAATTTCTAATTGAGTTTGCATTTCAAATAAAGAACCTATTGAAATATTTAAAAAGCGTAAAAAATCTTTATTGCTTTCTCGTCCTGATCCTTCAGCAATATTGCTAGGAATTGAAATAGAGCAACGTTTGATTTGGGAAGTCAATCCGAAGATTTCTTCTTTTGGAAATTTGTTTGTTATAAGGTAGATTTTGGTAATTAAGGCCATTGACTTTTGCCAAATAAGAAGAGTTCTAAAATTGCTCATTTATATTTATTTTTATGTATTAAAAATAAATATAAGAAAAAAGCTTCAATATAAAAAACTTAGAGCCTTAGCAACTCTGAACCTTGGAACCTCAAAAAACTAATTCCAATTCTCTTCCAACCCAAAATCTTCAAAGCTATCATCGCCTTCGAACATATCAAGATCATCTTCGTCTAAGTCATCTTCGAATTCGCCGTAGATATCGTCATGCATATCGGCTTCAAAACTTTTTTCTATGGCTTCATCAGGCATTTCTCCGTGAGAGAATAATGTTTCAGGATAAGGAACTCCTGCAATCTGATCTTCGATAGCAGCCAATTCAACTAAGAATGTCCACATATTAATGAAGTCGTATACGTAGATAATCTTGGTGTTTTCCTCGTCTAAGAGATCAGATAATTTATAATCGCTCATGGTTCTTTGTTCACCGGGAACATCGCCAGTATCAAAAAGTGCAATTTCATCTTCCTGATTCCAAGTTTCATCGCAGGTATAAAACGAAGCTACTTCCATTCCGTCAAAACCAAAAGCGTTGAAGATAGCATTGTGTAAATCTTCAAGAGTATCATCTTCAAGAATTGCAATGTCTCTAAAAATATCTTCTTCGGCGTCTAGAATTACTCTAAATTTATAAACCATAATCTTTGTTTTTATTGAAAGGTCAAAGGTAAAATATTAAAAACGAAATACGAATTGTGAATTACGATTTGTTGAAAAGATTTTTTAGTTGTCAGGTTGAGCACATTCCGATTGTCAGGCTGAGCGGAGTCGAAGCCTACGTTCCAATTGTTGCGCCCTTCGACTCCGCTCAGGATGACACCCAAAGAATCCGTCATTTATATTTCTTTTTTGAAAGAAATTAGTCCTCAGGATGACACCTGTATTTGGTTTAAAATTTACCTCCCAACCAGTCTTTTTCTAATTTTGTGATAATGTTTGTGATACGTACTATGACTCGGATAAGTTCTGCTGGAAGTCATATTATTAAAAATTAAAGCCGTTACAAATAAAATCAGAACACCAACCAAAACGGGTGAAATCACGTACATATACCCCAGATCTTTTATTTGCTTTGAAGCTGTAACAGCAATAAGAGCTGTCGCACCTCCGGGCGGATGCAGGGTTTTGGTAATTTGCATAAAAATAATCGAAAGAGAAACTGCCAAAGGAGCCGCAATCCAGACAATATCCGGAACTAATTTATTTACTGTAACACCTATAAATGCTGAAATTAAATGACCGCCAATTAAATTTCGGGGTTGCGAGAACGGACTTTGAATAATACCATAAATTAAAACACTCGAAGCCCCAAAAGAACCAATTAAATAAACAACGTCCGGGCCTGCAAAATGTATAGATTCAAAATAAGCCAAAATTCCGATGCCGACAAATGATCCTAAAAATGACCAAAAATGTTCTTTATAATTAACTAAAGTTTCTTTGTAAAGAATGTAACGGGTTTTGCGATAACCTCTTTTTATTTTTTGAACTGGCATTTTTTATTTTATTAAACTTGGAGAATAAGAATAGACTGTATAAGGATAAATGAGTTTTGCTGTATATTTTGAAATTAGGCAAACCACCAAAATCGGTAAAAATAAAGTATAATCATTTGTTAATCCGCATACTAAAAATATTGCTGTAAAAGGAGCATGAATACTCGCACTTAAGACAGCAGCCATTCCGATAATCATAAAGTTAACCGGAATTACATGTACGTGAAAAAAGGTATTTAAAACAGATGCCAGTAATAATCCCAGAAAGGCTCCAATAAAAAGACTTGGTGCAAAAACACCACCGTCGCCTCCTGAAGCTAATGTTATAGAAGTTACAATTGGTTTTAGTAATAAAACGCCAACAAAAGTAAACGCCAAAGTTAACGTTAACGGAATTTCAGCTGAATTACTAAAAATGCCTTTAATAGCGTGATATCCTTCACCATATAATTGTGGGAATATAAATAAGGAAATACTTAAAACAACAGAGCCAATAAGGATTTTATAATAATGTGTATCGATTTTTCCAAATTGAGATTTAAAAAACAATACACAACGTGTCAAGTAAACGGAATTCATTCCGGCTAAAATTCCTAAAAGAATAAAATACGGAATCGCTTTTAAATGCCAGGTCGTGATTGAAACGGCAAACAAAGGTTCTTCTTTTAAAATAGAAAGTAATCCAAAAGCAACTGAAACAGCAATAATATTCGATATGATAAAAGCACGTGTTACTTTTCGGGAAATAACTTCAAGGGCAAATAAAATTCCTGCAATTGGGCTGCTGAATAAAGCTGTAACTCCGGCTGCGACTCCGGCACAAATTAATTCGGTTTTATATTTACGAAATACGTTTTCTTTTTGTTGGGCAACAGATCCAATTGTGGCGGTAGCAACAACGGTAGAAACTTCGATTCCGGTTGAGCCTCCAAAAGCAACAGTCAATAATCCGTTGATGAAGTGTGATGGAATTTTATAAGAAGGTAAGTTTTTTGAAGTTGATTTTGTGCTTTCAAAAACTTCTTTAATGCCTTTGTTTTCTTTTTTCTTAAATAAATATTGTCTCAGGAAATAAATAACAGATAAGCCGAAAACCGGGAAAACAATATAAAAAACAGGATTTACCGTGACTTCATGAAAGAAGATTTCTTCGTAATATTCCGTGATTTTTTTGAGTGAGATTCCTAAAAAGGCGGATAAAAAGCCAATTAGAACAGAAACAATAACTAATTTTTGAAGGACAATAAATTGATGATTTTTTTTGATTTTCGCCGTTTTGTTCATCAGATGTGGATTTTGAAATCGCAATATTTTCATGCGGATTACAAAATTAGATAATCAAATTCGGTTTTTAATGAAAAACACTCAATATATTGTGTTAAAAGTTGTTATGAGAGATAATTCTTTCAACAAGAAAAGACGCCACAAAGGTACTAAGTCGCAAAAAAACAGATTGAAAAAAAATAAAAATCCGCGATTATCAGCGTTTTCGCTTGCGAATCCGTGTCATCCGTGTGCCATTCTGCTCATGTATAAATCGCCAATCTTTGTAGCGTTACAGTCTCCTTCCGGTCGAAATGAAAACATTTGGTTTTAATCATTAATTTGAAAATTAAACTTTGTGTCTTAGTGCCTTCGTGCCAAAAATTTATCGCTCATAAAACTCAATAGGCAACAAATCAGGATCAGCGATAAAAGTAAATCGCTTTTCAGTCGTTTCATCAATTCGGATAGGTTCTGACTCGATTTTTTTTGTGTTTAAAAAAGCAATTGTTTCTTCAAGATTAATTACTTCAAAAGCCAAATGACGTAAACCAACAGCTTCAGGTCTTGACGGACGTTGTGGCGGATTAGGGAAAGAAAATAACTCTACTATATAAGAACCATTCAAGGCTAAATCGAGTTTGTAGGATTGACGTTCTTCGCGATAGATTTCCCTAATAATCGTTAAACCCAGAACTTCTGTATAGAAAGTTTTAGATTTTTGATAATCAGAACACAGAATGGCAATATGGTGAACTTTATTTAAGGTAAGCATTTTTAATTTATTGGGGTTCTTGATTTAATTTTCTAATGACTTTTGCCGGATTTCCAACTGCTAATGAATTGTCCGGAATGTCTTTGGTAACAACAGATCCTGCGCCAATCACACATCCTTTTCCGATAGTTACTCCAGGGCAAATAACAGAATTCCCGCCAATCCAGCAATCGTCTCCAATCGAAATGGGTAATGCATTCTCGAGTGTTTTTCTTAATTCGGCGTCAAGTGGATGAGTTGCTGTGTAAATTTGAACATTGGGAGCAAAAAATACATTCGATCCAATATTTACAGGAGCACAATCCAGAACAACACAATTTACATTAAAATAAACGTTGTCACCGCAAAAAATATTATAACCGTAATCACAATGAAATGGGGGTTCTATATAAAAACTCTTTCCCGTATTAGGGATTAATTCAGTTAGAATTTCTTTTGCTTTTTTTGTCAAACGATATTCCGTTACGTTTAAACGGTGGAGAAGATTTTTAGCTTTTCGGCGTTCCTTAACTAAAACGAGATCGCCGGCAAGATAATATTCTCCCGCAATCATTTTTTCTTTTTCAGTATTCATAAGTGCATTATATTTTTTTCGGTCTTTTGTCTTAAAGCAACTTCTTCAAAATAACAATCTGTCCCAGATGATAGACATCATGCTGAATAATTCCGTGAATGTGCTCATAATATGTATGCTCATTATTTACATATATTTTTTCTAAATCGGCATCATCAAAATCTTCAAAAAAGGTATTCCATGATTCTTGTGATTTTGCCAAATTTTGAAGAGATTGTTCCCATGCTGCTTCTGAAGGATCTAATACAGGAACAAAATAATTATGATCAGGTGCTGTAACTACTTCTCCTTCAACGCGCCTTAAAATGTTTCTTCTCCATTGAATGAGATGGTTTACAATTTCCCAAATGGTATTAAGATTAGGGTTTATTTTTCTGTAAGCCTGCTCTGCAGTTACATTTTCTAATGTATTTGTCAAGTTAACTTCCAGCCATGGATTTCCATTATAAATGGATTGATATAGATTCGAAATTCTTTTACTTTCTGACATAATCGATCGTTTTTAAAACTCAAAAGCTAATATACAAATAAGTATTTTACAACTCATCCTCAAAATTCTACAATTGGGTTATTTAATATTTTTTAACTAAAACTGTTAAAATATATTTGCCTCATAAAACCAATGAAATGAAAACCAATTTTACTTTAATCTTATTATTATTTACTTCTCTTATTTTTGCCCAAAACACGATTTCCGGTAAAGTAACAGATCAAAAAGGGAAACCTGTTCCTGGTGCAAATGTTTATATTGATGGGACTTATGACGGAGCGACAAGTTCTGAAACAGGTGATTTTTCTTTTGAAACAACGGCAACAGGAAACCAGGTTTTAGTGATAAGCTTTTTACTTTATGATACATTCAAAAAAGAAATTGATGTTACGAATTACAAAGATCAAACTGTAAAATTAAGAGAGAACGTCAATGCACTTGATGCTGTTGTAATTACTGCCGGAACATTAGAATCCGGAGATAAAGCGAGGGTTTCGGTATTAAAACCTTTAGATATTGTTACGACTGCCGGATCTGCCGGAAATATTATTGCCGCTTTGCAAACTTTACCGGGAACACAAACAGTAGGTGAAGACGGACGTTTGTTTGTTCGTGGGGGAGAAGCCAGCGAAACGCAAACTTTTGTAGACGGACTTCGTGTAGCGCAGCCTTATGGTGCAACAACAAATAATTTGCCAACCCGAAGCAGATTTTCGCCTTTTTTGTTTAGCGGAATTGCGTTCTCAACCGGAGGTTATTCTGCTGAATATGGCGAAGCTTTGTCAAGTGTTTTATTGTTGAATACGCAGGATGAACCAGACCAGAATAAAACCGATATTTCTTTAATGACTGTTGGTTTAGGAATTGGAAACACGCAAAAATGGAAAAAAAGTTCATTTAGTATCAATACCAGTTATGTAAATTTGGCGCCTTATCAGGCGGTGATTCCTCAAAATGTAGATTGGAATAATCCTTACCAATCTTTGGGAGGAGAAGCTGTGTACCGCTATCATTTTGAACGAGGAATTTTTAAATTGTATGCTGCTTTTGATGCTGAAAAATTCGATTTGAATCAGAAAAATGTAAATTTTGTAAATCCAATCAGGACGGATTTAAATAATAATAACTTTTATTTTAATGGTTCTTATAAAGGCGATTTTGGAACCGGCTGGCAAATTACATCGGGAGTGAGTTACGGTTATAGCAATAACAAAATAAAATATGATATCAATGATGTTGATAGTAACGAAAATGCTGCTCAGCTTAAATTGAAATTAAGAAAAAACATCTCGAACTATTTTAAATTGTCTTTTGGGGCTGATTATTTTATCACGAAATACAATGAAAATTTTAATGATAATATTTCAATAAAAGCTTCAAACGGTTACGACTCTAATATTGCTGCTTTTTATACAGAAGGAGATATTTTGTTCTCGAAAAAGCTGGCATTAAAAGTTGGTTTCCGCCTTTCGAATAATAGTTTACTGGATGAAACTAATATTGCACCTAGGGCTTCGATGGCTTACAAGGTTTCTAAAAGCAGCCAGTTTTCGTTTGCTTACGGAGATTTTTCTCAAACTCCCGTGGTTGATTATATTAAATATTCTAAATATCACCAGTTCGAAAGTGAAAAAGCAAGGCATTATATCCTGAATTATCAGTTTACAAAACCAGGTCAGACTTTTAGGGCCGAAGCTTATTATAAGGATTACAGCAATCTGGTTCAATATGATACAAAGGATATTCATTACAATTCAGTTTTCAATAATAATGGTTCAGGTTATGCAAAAGGATTGGACTTGTTCTGGAGAGACAGCAATTTGTATAAAAACTTAGAATATTGGATTTCTTATTCTTATATCGATTCCGAAAGACAATACAAGAATTTTCCAACCATGGCAACTCCTAACTTTATTGCCAATCACAGTTTGTCGATTGTAACAAAATATTTCATCACGGATTGGAAATCACAAATAGGCTTCACAAATAGTTTTAGTTCTGGTCGCCCGTATAATGATCCGAACCAGACACAATTCATGAACGGAAAAACGAAGTCTTACAATAGTTTGAGTTTTAACTGGGCATATTTATTAACAACTCAAAAGATTCTTTATTTTTCTGTTTCGAATGTATTAGGAGCTCAAAACGTTTTTGGGTATGATTATGCAAAATTACCTGATCCAAGCGGAGTTTACCAAAGACAAGCTGTTGTACCAACCGCAGACAGATTTTTCTTCGTAGGTTTCTTCTGGACGATCAGTGATAATAAGAATGAGAATCAATTGAAGAATTTATAGTTGCTAAGTTGCTAAGGTTCTTAGTTGCAGAGTTTTTATTGCTGAGTTGTTAAGTGAAAAACTTAGAACCTTAGCAACTCAGAACCTCAGAACCTTTAAAAAAACAATTCAGTCGCAAAAATCAACAACTCAGTATCAATTAATTTTATAACAATAAAAACCAAAGTACTTTTGAAGTATAAATAATAAAGGGGCTAAGTTGCTAAGACACTAAGAAAAAAACTTAGATAATTAGCACCTTAAAAATTTAGAGACTCAAAATTACAATCAGAGTTTTAATCATCAAAAAAACTTAAAGACTTATCAACTCAGAACCTTAATAACTTAAAAAAAAAGAACTCATGACCAAAATTATTACAATAATCACATTATTTATCTGTAGTTTAATGTCTGCTCAAAATGTAAATCTTACTGTTTCGGTTTCAGGCTTAAAAAATAATACCGGAATGGTGAAGGTAGGATTGTACAATTCAGATGAAACATTTCTTAAAACTATTTATAAAAGTGTGGCTTCGAAAATTAAAAACAACGAAGTTATCGTAACATTTGAAGGTATTCCTGCCGGAGAATATGCAATTTCGACGTATCACGATGAAAACAATAACGGAAAACTTGATAAAAATATGATGGGGATACCTTCTGAAGATTATGCCGCTTCAAACAATGCCAAAGGATTTATGGGGCCTCCTGCTTATAAAGATGCCAAATTTGTTGTCAACAAAGATTCGAAAATTGAAATTATATTGTAAATAATAACTAACCACTTAAAAATAACCATTAAAATTACTTAAAAAATGAAAAAAATCATCACTTTGGCTACACTGCTTGTAGTAGTAATAAGTTCTGCACAAACACAATTTGAACAAGGAATGGGAAAAGCTTTTGGGCTTTGGAAAGAAGGGAAAAACACAGAAGCTTCGGCAATGTTTGAAAGAATTGCAGCGGCAGAAAAAACAAGTTATTTGCCAAATTATTATGTAGCACTTATTAATACTACATCGGCTTTTACTGAAAAAGATAAAACAAAGATTGATTTGTTATTGACTAAAGCGCAAGACGCATTGGATGTTGAATTGATAAAAGATCAAAATAATGCCGAGTTATATGCGATGCAGGCTTTGATATATACGGCTTGGGTGGTCGCAGAGCCAATGACAAACGGAATGAAATATTCGGCTAAAGTAATGGAAGCTTATGCAAAAGGAAAAGCAATAGACCCAAATAATCCGAGAATCGTTTTTGGTGAGGCTGATTATCAGTTGGGTGGCGCAAAATGGACAGGGGTTGATACAAAGCCACTTTGTGTGCAAGTTGATAAAGCTGTTGAACTTTTTGCTACTTTTAAGCCAGAAACGCCTTTTTCTCCAAAATGGGGATTAGACAGAGCTTTGGAAACTCAAAAAAACTGTAAAAAATAAAATTAATATAAGCGGATTATAATGAAAGATCATAGAAGTACATATGCAGATTTGAAAAGTGGAACAATGGTATCCTTCAAAATTTCTGTGATCTTTACAATAATATTTTCTGCTTGTTTAGGAAAAGACTTAAACATTCAAAACGTTCTTATTACCTTTTTTATAAGCTGTTTGTATTCTTTTCTGGTAGGTTTTGGCAATGGGTATATTAATGTGCTGCTGGATAAAAAATGGGATTGGCTGCAACAAACCAATTTAAGGGTCTATTACGGTATTCTGGTTACTGTTTTGTACACGGTCCCGGTAGTATTAGGAATCAATTATTACATTTTTGTTTATCTTCAGAATCTGCCTTTAGATAAATTCTTTAGCGAAAGAATGATCTGGATACACCTGTTTTATATCATGCTGGCTTTAGGAGTTTCGACTTTCATGCAGGCCAGAAGTTTTATGGTACAATGGAAAAGGGCTTCGAAATTTGAAATAACACAACAAAAAATAATTGCAGGAACGGCTAATGCTAAATTCGAAAGTTTAAAAAATCAGATTGATCCGCATTTTCTTTTTAACAGTTTAAATGTTTTAAGCTCCTTAATCGAAGAAAATCCGGAAAATGCGCAACGTTTCACCACTTCATTGTCTAAAATTTATCGTTACGTTTTAGAGCAAAAAGACAAAGAACTGGTTTCGGTTGAAGATGAATTGTCATTCGCGAAAACGTATATGAATTTGTTAAAAATGCGTTTCGAAAATAGTTTGTTTTACGAATTGCCAACAACAAATATAAATCCGGATGCAAAAGTGGTTCCGTTATCATTGCAGCTTTTATTAGAGAATACGGTAAAACATAATGTTGTAAGTGAACAAAAACCGTTGCATATCAGAATTTTTATTGAGGGGGATTATTTGGCGATACAAAATGATTTTCAGAAAAAAGAAGTTTTGCAGGACAGGCAGGGAGTTGGCTTGCAGAATATTGTAAATCGATACGGAATTATAACCAATAGAAAAGTACTGATAGAGCAAAATGATAAAAACTTTACGGTTAAGATTCCAATTCTAACGAAACAAGTTGCAGTTATGGAAACAAATGCAGAATATAATACAGATGAAAATAAAGCTTATTTCAGAGCTAAAAAAAGGGTAGAAGAACTAAAAGGTTTTTACGGAAATGTTATCTCATATGTTTGTGTGATTCCGTTTTTGGTATTTATAAATTTAAGGTTTTCACCGGGCTTTCAGTGGTTTTGGTTTTCGGCTTTAGGCTGGGGATTTGGAGTAGTAATGCATGCCTTTAAAGTTTTTGGTTACAGCTCAGATTGGGAAGAACGAAAAATCAGAGAGATTTTACAGAAAGAAAATAACAAACAAACCTGGAAATAGTTATGGAAACAAATTATACGGAAGCGGAACGTTATTTTCAGGCACAAAAAAAAGTAGAAGAAATCAAGAAATTTTATCAGCATTTGACTGTTTATCTTCTTTGTAATCCTATTGTAATAGTGGTAAATCTTATGACTTCGCCTGGTTTTCTTTATTTTATATGGTGTTTGTTGGGATGGGGAATGGCTATTGTATTGCATGGATTAAAAGCTTTTAAATATTCGCCATTTTTTAATAAAGAATGGGAAGAACGAAAAATCAGGGAAATTTTAGAAAAAGAGAATAACAAGCAAACCTGGGAATAATTATGGAAACTAATTTTTATAAGGAGCAGGAAGATTTTGAACTTCAAAAAATGGCAAGCAAAAAAGTAGTTAAACTGAAAGCTTTTTATTCGCACATGTTTGTCTATATCGTAGGAGTGATTTTTTTTATTTTGAAGGAGTATTTTGGAGTTCCCTTTAATTTCTTTCCTTTAAAACATATTAATCTGTTTGTAATGATAGTCTGGACCGTTTTTTTCTTAGTTTCTGCGATTGACATATTTGTATCGTTCAGGATTTTTGGAGAAGAATGGGAAGAACGTAAGTTGAAAAGTATTTTAGAGAAAAAAATAAAAAAACAAAAATGGGAGTAATCATGGATGTAAATTATAATGAAGAGGATAAATACTACCTGGCTAAAAAGAAAGTGGAGAGTATCAAGGGATTTTATGGAAACCTGACGGCATTTATCGCTGTAAATGTAGTTTTGATTTTTATCAATTTATATACTTCGCCAGAACACTTATGGTTTTACTGGCCCCTGATGTGGTGGGGATTTGGAGTTGTTTTTCATGGATTGAAGGTTTCTGAAGTATTCCCGGTTCTGGGAAAAGATTGGGAAGAAAGAAAAATCAAAGAATTCATGGAGAAAGAAAAATTGAATAAAAATAAATGGCAATAATTTATACATTATAAAAAATGGGACGATTTAGACGACGCATGTACGATGATTACAGACATGAATTTAGTACAGACGAAAATTATAATAATGCATATAGAAAAGTGAAAAGGATTAAAGGTTTTTATTCGCACTTGAAGGTTTATATCATAGTGAATGCCTTTATCATTATTTCAAGCTTGAGTAGAGGTTATATAGGAAATCATTTTGAAATAAGAGGTTTGAGAAATTGGGAAATCTATTCTACAGCATTTTATTGGGGAATTGCTTTATTAATTCATGCCTTCAGCGTATTTGGTCCTGATGTCTTTTTTAGTAAAGATTGGGAGCAAAAGAAAATCCATAAATATATGGAGAAAGAAGCTCAGAATAAGAATAAATGGGAGTAACTTTAAATTAAAATTTTCAATTTTTGCATCGTATTAAATGACCACATTAATAATAGAAGACGAAAAACCGGCAGCAAGATTATTGCAGCGAAAACTCGAAAAGTTAGATATTTCTGTAGCAACCATGCTGCATTCTGTAGAAGAATCAATTCATTGGTTTGCTAATAATCAGCATCCGGATCTGATTTTTCTGGATATTCAGTTATCAGATGGCTTGTCGTTTGAAATTTTCGAAAAGATAGATATTCAAAGTGCTATTATCTTTACAACAGCATACGATGAATATGCGTTGAAAGCTTTTAAACTTAATAGTATCGATTATCTTTTAAAACCTATTGACGAAGATGATTTAGAAGTTGCAGTTACTAAATTCAAAACCCGAATTCCGAAAGTAAATCCGGGAAATCAAAATCTTCAGCTTGACTTCGAGCAAATTCGCCAAATGTTGTCAAATCCTTTCGAAAAGATTTACAAGAAACGATTTACCGTTAAAATTGGGCAACATTTAAAAGTAATTACAACAGACGAAATCGAATGTTTTTTTAGTGAAAATAAAGGCACTTATATTCATACTTTCGATAATAGAAATTATCTGATCGATGCGACTTTAGAAATTTTAGAACAGGAATTAGATAAAAAAAATTTCTTTCGTGTAAACCGAAAATTTATTGTTCCGCTTACGGCAATAAAAGAAATTCAGGTGTATACGAACTCCAGACTTAAAGTAATTTTACCAACTTATAAAGAAGATGAAGTAATTGTAAGCCGCGAAAAAGTACAGGATTTTAAAAATTGGCTGAGTTAAAAAGTTCTTATAATTAAAATCCATAGATACAATATTTGTCATTCTTCAGGAATTCAATCCAATATTAAAGAACCATCGGCTCGATCTATTTTATCGGGCCGGATTTTAATCCGGTTTAAGTTCAATACGGTTTAGGTTCGTAAAAAAACATAAAAAAACCTTCGTCCGAAGGTTTTTTTATATAAAAGTTTGTTATCTACTTGCTCAATCTGTGCAATGTAAAAGTCATGGCACTTAAGAGGAAGAAAGCCATAATCTGATGAATTAATCCTAAAGCCAGAGGAACGCTGTATAAAAGCGTAAAAACCCCTAATGCAAATTGAATAAATACAAAAACAACCAAAGTTTTTACCGAATTAGTTTGCATTCGAGTAAGCGAAAATTTTGTGCTTTTGTAATATAAAAACAAAATGAAAGCAACAACAACATAAGCAAAAGTCCTGTGCACGAACTGGACACCGCTTTTTCCTTCGATTAAGTTTTTGATTAAAGTAGGCTGTTCAATAAAAACAGAATCGTGTATAAATTCTCCGTCGCTCATTAATGGCCAATGATTGTGGATTAATCCCGCATTTAAACCCGCCACAAATCCGCCATAAATAATTTGGATTAATAGTGCCACCAAAGCAAATCGTGCAATATTTCGAAGTGGAATTACTTTAGTAATTGTTCTTTCCGGATAAATTAAATCCAGCGCCACCCATAAAGTATAAGCAAAAGTGATAAAGGCAAAAGTAAGGTGCAATGAAAGTCTGAAATGACTTACATCAGGATTGTCGATTAATCCGCTGCGAACCATAAACCAACCCAGAAAACCCTGAAAACCTCCCATTGCCAAAAGAACGATGCATTTTTTGATGGTAGATTTATCTAATTTCTTTCTGATTAAGAAATAAACAAAAGGGACAAAGAAAACCAACCCGATGATTCTACCAATAAAACGGTGAAACCACTCCCAGAAGTAAATAAATTTATAATCGGCTAATTGAAAATCATTGTGAATATTGATTTTTTGGTACTCAGGAAACTTCTTGTATTGTTCAAAAGCCTCATTCCATTTTGCATCCGTCAAAGGCGGGAAAGTATCTGTTACCAAATGCCAATCCGTCATTGATAAACCTGAATTTGTCAAACGGGTAATTCCGCCAACAACAACCATTAAAAATAATAAAACACAACCTGATAGTAACCAAATGATCACTGATTTATTCTCTTTTTTCATTCTATTCCAATTAATTCGATCTCGTTAATTTTGTTTTTGCTTTTTCCTATTCTTTTTAAATAAAGTTTTAATAAAGTAAAGTTTGCTATAATATTGATAATTAAGATCACTGTCATGACTATTATTCTATATTGATAGCTTTTAATATCCATTGTTATTTTAAAATAATCAATTAGAACTGTATTTTGAAATATTGCACCTATAATCATTATAGCAGATATGGAAGCAATACTGATTAAAAAAAAGAAGATTTTATATTTATAATTACTACTTTTAGTTCTATTGATTTTTCTAATAAAAATAATATTAGTTACTAAAACTATTAATATTAAAATAATAGAAAAAATAGCCACTAATAGATCCATTATTTTTTAGGTATTAAGTTTAACTTTTCTGCTCTTTTAATAATAAAATCATATGCAGCCTGATATTCATTAGGAATATCACCTTCTAAAATGGCTTCTTTTACAGCTTCTTTTAACATTCCGATTTCTCGTGAAGGTTTTAAATCAAACAATTCCATAATTTCTTCACCGGAAATTGGTGGTTGAAAATTACGCACATGATCGCGTTCCTCAACTTCTACAATTTTCTTTCGAACGATTTCAAAGTTCTTATGATATTTCTTAAACTTCGATGGATTCTTGGTTGTAATATCTGCTTCGCACAAAGTCATTAAATCCTCGACATCTTCGCCTGCATCAAAAACCAAACGACGCACCGCACTGTCTGTCACAATATCCTGTGCCAAAACAATAGGGCGAGAACTCATAATAACCATTTTTTGCACAAATTTCATTTTGTGATTCAAAGGCATATGCAAACGCTCGAATATTTTCTTTGCCATTTTTCCGCCAAGAAATTCATGTCCGTGAAAAGTCCATCCCTGTTTCTTGTTGAAACGTTTGGTTGGTGCTTTTCCAATATCATGCAACAAAGCCGACCAGCGCAACCAGACGTCATCTGTATTGGGGCAAATATTATCGACTACTTCAAGTGAGTGATAAAAGTTGTTTTTATGAGTGTGACCTTCAATTTCTTCCACCTGATTAAGCGCTGTTAACTCTGGTAAAATAATATCTAAAAGCCCGGTTTGATATAAAAGTAAAAAACCTATAGAAGGTTTATCAGTAGATAGAATCTTATTCAGTTCATCAACAATGCGTTCTCCGGAAATAATATTGATTCTCTCAGCATTTTTGGTAATTGCATCAAGAGAATTTTTCTCGATTTCGAAACCTAACTGATTGGCAAAACGAATAGCACGCAACATTCTCAAAGGATCATCAGAATAAGTAATGCTGGGATCTAAAGGTGTTTTGATTGTTTTATTTTCTAAATCAGCCAAACCATTAAAAGGATCAGAAAGATCGCCAAACGTTTTTTCGTTCAATGATAGTGCCAATGCATTAATCGTGAAATCACGACGATTTTGATCGTCTTCAAGAGTTCCGTTTTCGACGATAGGATTTCGGCTCTCAAAATTGTAAGATTCTTTTCGGGCGCCAACAAATTCAATGTCAGTGTCTTCAAAACGCAACATTGCTGTTCCGTAAGTCTTGAAAACTTGTACTTTTGGTTTTTTTGGAAGTAATTCAGAAACCTTAAGTGCCAATTCGATACCGCTACCAACGGCAACAACATCAATGTCTTTTTTAGAACCCCGATTTAAAAGCAAATCCCGAACAAATCCGCCAATTACGTAACTGTCGACGTTAAGTTCCTGAGATGCTTTCGAAATAACTTCGAAGATTTTATGTTGTAATGCTGCTTTATAGTTTGTTTGTATAGCCACGAATTCACTAATTTTAAATAATACATTTCTATTCTTTAAGAAGAATGAAACGTGTGCAAATTTACAACATAGAAAATGCCTATTATAATCTATAGTCCACTTTTTTGAATAAATTCACAGTTTGAGGTGGAGAATTTTATCAATCAGAAAAATGGTTGCCACGAATTGCACGAATTTCCGCGAATTTTATTTTTGTAAACTTAATTCGATTGAATCTAATTAGTGATAATTCGTGTAATTCGTGGCAAAAAAAACATTGATACCGTTATCAAACAAATCAATTGCAATAATATCTTTTTAGAAATTCAATTTGTATTTTTGAATTCTATAAAAACGCACACATGAAAATTGTTATATCGCCGGCGAAGTCTTTAAATTTCGAAAAAGAATTACCAACTACCCAATATACAGAACCTGCTTTCTTAAAAGAAGCGCGTCAGGTTCATAAAGTTTTAAAAGAAAAAAAACCGTCTGAACTATCTGAATTAATGTCTATCTCAGATAAATTAGCAGATTTAAACTGGAAAAGAAATCAGGATTGGAAAACGCCTTTTACGCCTGATAATGCACGTCCGGCAATTTATACTTTTGATGGAGATGTTTATACAGGTTTAGATGCGTATACAATTCCGCTTGAAAAGTTAGAGGTCTTACAAAATAAACTTAGAATTTTATCCGGACTTTATGGTGTTTTAAAACCATTAGATTTGATGCAGGCGTACCGCTTAGAAATGGGAACAAAATTGCCAATTGGCGAATACAAGAATCTGCATGAATTCTGGAAACCAACCGTTACTAAAGCTTTAAATAAAGAACTTGAAAAAGGAGAGTTGTTTGTGAATTTAGCCAGTAATGAATATTTTTCGGCTGTAGATGTAAAAGCCTTAAAAGTTCCTGTAATTACTCCGGATTTTAAAGATTATAAAGATGGGAAACTTAAGATCATCAGTTTCTTTGCCAAAAAGGCAAGAGGTATGATGGTCCGTTATATTATCGATACGAATGCAGAAACAATTGATGACTTAAAAGGTTTCGATTATGAGGGATATCATTTTGATGCTAATCTTTCAGAAGGAAATCATTTGGTTTTTACAAGATAGGTTTTTTTTGAGGTGCTAAGTCTCTAAGTTGCTCAGGTTCTAAGTTTTTTGCAAGAGAGTCGGAGACTCGGACTATATTGTAGGGAGGGATTTTTTTTTAAAAGATGCTAAGTCTCTAAGTTGCTAAGATTCTAAGTTTTTTTGTAAGAGAGTCGGAGACTCGAACTATATTGTAGGGAGGGATTTTAATCCTTTTGATTTGAGGTACAAAGGTTCAAAGAAACAAAGGTTCATAGGTTTGTAATTGTTTCAGTTTAAAATTGAATAGACACCAGCTTTAGCTGGAGGAAATTAATAAAATCTAAAATTGGCTTTAGCCGAATTATTCCAATTATGTTAAATAAAAAAGCCGGACTAAATAAATAGCCCGGCTTTTTCGTATTATAAATAATTATTATTAATGCATTGCATCAGCAGGATTAATCTTGTTTTTTCCTTTTTTAATGAAAAATATAATCGGAATACAGCATAAAAACATGATTCCTAGGTACATGAAAATATCAATGTATGACATTACTGTACTTTGTTTTAAAACGGCATAATCTATAGCCTGATACGCTTTTTGTAATGCTACATCTGAACTATAGCCTTTTGATTCAAAAGCTCTTTGCATTCCTATGATGCGTTCCTGAACCTGGTGGTTTGTAGGATCTAAATTATTAATCAAATTCACTCTGTGTTCCTGACTAAAACGAGTTATAAATGTCGTGATAATCGCAATACCAAATGATCCTCCTAATTGTCTCATCATACCGGTAAAAGCAGCTCCTTCACCAATATGTTTTCCTTTTAATGTAGAAAGCGAAAGCGTTGTGATAGGTACAAATAGTAATCCCAATCCAATTCCTCTTAAAATCAAAGGCCAGTACATATGTTCAACTCCAGTATCAGGAGTCATACGTGTCTGCATCATAAAGGTAAAAAAGAAGAATACTAAAAATCCAACTCCAACCATATAACCTTGCGGAACACCTTTTTGAATCATATTACCAACAAATGGCATCATGATCGCTGTTGTGATCGAACCCGGAATCAATAATAATCCGGCATCAGTCGCTGTCCATCCTAAAACAGATTGCGTATAAATTGGGATAATTAAAGTTGATCCGTATAAACCGAAACCAAGAATAAAACACATTACTGTTCCAATTCTTAAATTCCCATCTTTTAAAACACTCAGGTTTACGATTGGATATTTATAAGTAAGCTCCCTCCATATAAATAATACCAATCCAAGAACCGTAACAACACTTAAGGTTACAATAAGCGAATCATTGAACCAATCATCTTGTTGACCATGTTCGAGAACGAATTGCAGTGATCCAATAAAAGAAGCCAAAAGTATAATTCCCCACCAGTCTACCTGGTTTGCTTTTAATTTTTCTCCATATTTTGGGCTTCTTACGAAAGTAAGTGCCAGAATAGTTGCAATAATTCCTAACGGAATATTGATATAAAAGATATAAGGCCAGGAGTAATTATCTACTAAATAACCTCCCAAAGGCGGACCTAAGGTTGGACCAACAATTACACCCATTCCGTAAATAGCCTGTGCCATACCACGTTTTGCTATAGGGTAACTTTCGGTAATAATAGTTTGAGCTGTTACTAATAAAGCTCCTCCTCCCATACCTTGTACGAACCTAAAAGCTACCAGTTCCCAGATATTAGTGGCATTTCCGCATAAAAAGGAACAGACTGTAAATAGTATGATAGAAGCCACAAAATAATTACGTCTTCCAAATTGCTGCGAAAGCCAACTCGTCATCGGAATTACAATAACATTCGCAATTGCGTATGCTGTAATTACCCAAGCCACATCAGTCAAAGTAGCACCAAGGCTACCTCGCATGTCTGTTAGTGCTACGTTTACAATCGTGGTATCTACAATTTCCAACAGTGCACAAAGTACTGCAGTAATCGTAATAATCACACGTCTATAACCGTATTCTACTAAATCATCATCTCCTTGTACTGCTGTCATTATATTATTTTAAATGTACGTCTACGTCAACATTCATACCTGGTCTTAGTAATTTTACTTTTTCAGGATCATTCGATTCATCCAAACTAATTTTTACCGGTAATCTCTGAATTGTTTTTACGAAGTTACCCGTTGCGTTATCAGGAGGTAACAATGAAAAACGTGATCCTGTTGCAGGAGAGAAAGAAGTTAAAGTTCCTTTGAATTCGTAGTTAGGGTAAGCATCTACTTTTAAGCTTACTTTTTGTCCCACAATCATTTTGTTCAATTGAGTTTCTTTAAAGTTAGCTACAACCCACGCTTCATTATTATTGATGATATAGAACAAAGATTGTCCAGGTTGAACCAATTGTCCAGGCTGAATGTCAACTTTAGAAACCTGACCGTCAATTGCTGCAGTTACAACAGTATAGGTTAAGTTTAAGTGAGCAACATCCAACATTGTTTTGGCTCTTTTGATATTTGCAGCAGCAACTTCAGTCTGTTTGTCAGAAACTTTAGATTTCGATTGAATTACAGATTTTTGGTAAGAACTTGCTCTTTGTTGTTGTTCTAAAACACGTACTTGATTCTCTGCTTCTTCTTTTGAAGATAAAGCCTGCTCGTATTGTTGTTTTGTAATCGTATGTGTTTTGTACAAATTATTGTAACGGTTATAATCGTTTGTAATTTGTCTTAATCTAATTTTCGCACTTTCGATAGAACCAGTTGCAGATCTCATATTCGCATCAGAAACTGATATGTTTGCATTTGCGCTACCAATATCAGCTTTTGCAGCTTCGTATTGACCTTCAGCACCTAGCAAAGCAGCGTTAGCTTCGTCGATTTTTAATTGGTAATCTCTTTTGTCGATAGTAAATAAAGTATCTCCTTTTTTTACAAAGTCATTATCTTTTACATACACCTTACTAATATATCCAGATACTCTAGGAATAATTGGATTCATTTTTTTCTCGATTTGAGCATCATCTGTTTCTTCGTGAGCTTGGGAGTGTAAGTATTTTGTTATTCCGTATGTTCCGCCCACTAAAACCAACACGGTTAGTATAATGATGAATTTAGTATTTGTTTTTTTCTTTTCCATGAGAGCTATCGATTATATTTTAGAAAGATTGAATGATTGTGATAATTGTCCTGATACTGAAAGTAATTCGTAATATTTTTGAATAATAGTTGCTTTGGACACAGCTGTATTTATTTTGGCACTTAATTGCTCAACATCAGCCTCAACCAAATCATTGGTATCCGCCAAACCATTGTCGAATTTATCCTTAACAAGTCTGTAATTTTCAGATGCCTGTTGAAGTGCTTCGTCATAGACAACACTTTGATTGATGGCTAAGTCATAATCTTCGATAGATTTTTGAACCTCAACCTTAATACGGTCTGTCATTACGGCTTCTGTATTTTTAACTTCCAAAGCTCTGCTTTCAGCTTCTCTTACGTGAGCACTATTTTTGTAAATTCCAGAGATGTCATAAGTTAAACCCAGACCAAAGTTCATCGCATATTTTACAGTAATGATGTCTTTAAGATCTAAAGCAGTATAACCACCAAGTAATGCTAATGTAGGATAGTAGGCTGCCCTTGCAACTTTAATATTTGCGTCCGAAGCTTTTTGTTGAAAACGAATAGCTTCTAAATCTTTTCTGTTTTGTAAAGCTAAAACATCAGATGTTGGTGCATTGCTGGTTTTTAAATTAAAGAAATCAGCTTCATTAACCTGAAGTTTTGTACCAGGATCCAACTTCAATAAAGTAGTTAGATAAAAGTTGATGTTATTAAGATTGTTATTTGCTTCATCAATTGATAATTGTGTTTTTGAAACTAATAATTGCGATTTTAATAAATCATTTCTAGGAATGATACCGTTTTTCTCTAATTCAATAAAATCAGTAACACGCTGTTTGGCGCTTTTTTGATTTTCGTTTAAAACATCCAAAGTTTTTTGAGCTTTATACAAAGCGGTGTAGTAAGTAATTACACGTAACGTAACATCTTCTTTTGTTTTAGCAGCATTTGCATTTTCAGCTCCGTATAAATTATCAGAAGCGTTAATGCTGTTTTGAATTTTAAATCCTGCAAAAAGAGGCAAACTTAAATTGGCCATTCCAAGCATTGCTCTGTCAGGAGATGCCAGAGATGCATTTTCACCCTGATTAGGCATACTAATTGAAGCTTTTGTAAGTCGTTGATATTGGCCGGAAACTTTAATATCCGGATACTGACTGTTTTTAACTTCTTGTAATTCGTACTTTTTTGTGTTTACCTTAGTATTGGCAAGCGTAACTTCGTTACTCTTCTCCCAAGCCATTTTTACGGCTTCGTCTAAGGTTAAACTTGTTTTTTCTTGTGCTTCTATTGATGAAATTCCGATAAAGAAAATACCAAAGAGCATTAATTGATTAATTTTCATAAACAAGTAGAGCTTTTATAGTTTGTTGAATGTGCTTTGTAAGACTGTTTTTAATGTAATCATTGTACATTGCTTCTGTTTTTAAATTCAGTAATTCTTCGAAGAAAGGTTTATTCATATGAAAGTGAAAAAAAGTTCCAATGATAGTAGGAGTGATAAGAGGAATGATTACATCTTTTCTAAAGATTCCTTTTTCCTGACCTTGAGTAATAATGCTCTCAACAGATTTTAAGTTTCCTTTTTTTAACTCTGTAAAAGCAATAAAACTTTTTTCTCTCTTTTTTGCATTGATTTCAAAATGCAATACCCTGAAAATCCCTTTGTTACAACTAATCCTGTTAATGTAAATTTCGATTAATTTATTGACTTTTTCAATAGGTTCGAGATTTTCCTGTAATAAATTTTCGAGCTGTAGTTTTAAATCAGAAGTTTTGTAGATGATTAGCGCTTCAAGCAGTCTTTCTTTTGAACCAAAATAATACGAAACCATGGCAATATTTATTTTTGCATGTTTTGAGATGTCTCGTATGGAAGTACCTTCGAATCCTTTTTCAGAGAAAAGCTTTTCAGCAACCTCAAGAATTTTAATTTTTTTATCGTTTAATTCGATGTTGTACATGATATTGTTTCTAATCGGGTACAAAATTAAACAAGCGTTTAAATTAAACAGTTGTTTAATTTTGTTTTAACATAATTTTAACAGAAAACCTTGTAGTTGTTTTTTGTAAATATTTAATTTTTAAAGACATAAAAAAAGCTGAAAAAATACCATTTGATATTGATTCAGCCTTGTGTTTTTTTTGTCTATGATAAAAGCAACTTTTTTAGGAGCTAATCCCGCTATCCGTTTCAATCTTTTGTGGCTCCCGGTAGCTCAATGTTATTAAATTAAGCCTTTTGTGGCAATTATAGCTAAAAAAAATCGCGCAAAGTCGCAAAGAAAATGGATTTAAACTTGGCGGCTTTGCGACTTTGCGCGAGATCAATTAGACAAAAGCATTGTATATTTTTCCTTAACTTAAAGACATTGCCTGATAGCTATTGGTGCTAGGTAAGTCATTTTCATGAGAATATTTTCGTTTAGTTTGTCATTCGAAGAATGAGAAATCACACTTATAATTCGATAAAGACTGGTGCTATTCTCTGTAGCGTTTTTGATGTGATTTCTCATTCTTCGAAATAACAAAACGATATCTAGATTGTTGAACTAATGATTTATTTACCTAATCTCCCCAACAAATTCTTCAATTTTTCCACTTCCTTTTTCACTTAAATGTTTAATAAAAGCACTACCTATAATCGCTCCTTTTGCGAATTTAGTAGCCTGATTAAAAGTTTCCTTATTCGAAATTCCGAAACCAATAATTTGTGGATTTTTAAGATTCATATTCGAAATTCTTTCGAAATAACTTTCCTGAGTATTTCCAAAACCGGATTGAGAACCTGTAACACTTGCAGAACTTACCATATAAATGAATCCGTTTGAAACGCTGTCGATAAAGCGAATGCGTTCGTCAGAAGTTTGTGGCGTAATCAGGAATACATTGATTAATCCGTATTTTTGGAAAATTGCTTTGTATTCATCTGCATAAACGTCAACCGGTAAATCAGGAATAATTAAACCATCGATACCAATTTCTGCACATTTTTTACAAAAAGCTTCAACCCCGTATTGTAACATTGGATTGAAGTATCCCATAATGATCAACGGAATTTTTACGCTTTCGCGGATGTTCTTTAGCTGATCAAAAAGAATTTGAGTGGTCATTCCGTTTTTAAGTGCCTGAGTAGAACTCGCCTGAATGGTTGGTCCATCAGCCAAAGGATCGCTAAAAGGCAAACCAATTTCGATTAAGTCTACGCCGTTTTTTTCTAAATCCTGAATGATTTGAACGGTATCATTTAAGTTAGGATACCCCGCCGAAAAATAGATAGAAAGTATCTTTTTATCTTCTTGTAATTTTTGAGTTATTCTGTTCATTGTTTTTATTTTTTATCCTAACACGTTTTTCTAAACAGGTTAGACAGCTATTTATATTATCTATAATTACTTATTTTCGGTATAAATCCATGCAACAGTTCCGGAGTTCAAAGTTACTTGAACCCTTTTATAGGCATTAGATTCAAATAAATCTATTTTAGCCAAATCTTCAGTCGAAATAGTGAAAAGAATACCTTTTATTGTATCCGAAGGATTTTCACTGGCTACTGCTACATGATAATCTTCAATTCCAAATTCTTCTTCGATTTGAAGATCCTTTAGTTTGTGACCATTGAGCTGGTCAGGTGTTCCGTTTAAGATTCTATTGAAAACTCGCATCTGAATTTCTTTCGATCGTAATGTTCCGTAAGAAAAGAACTGTTCCATAATAATTATTATTTTTCTCGTTATTTGTTTGCGTTAGGGATGCGAGCGAAATCTCCCGATTTAGAAAAACAAGGCTTTTTATCCTTAGTTTCTGTTAATTGGGATATAGCAGACAGCCCGATCCGCCGCGGCGGAGAATGCCGAAATTACGATTTTTATTACAATTTAAAATAATCGATGTAATTGTCTAAATCTTTATCGCCACGACCAGAAAGACTGATTACTACAATATCTGTAGGTTTAAATTTCTTTTGATCCAAAACTGCAAACGCATGCGCACTCTCGATTGCCGGAATAATTCCTTCTAATTTAGTCAATTGTAAACCAGCGTTCATAGCGTCGTCATCTGTAACCGAGAAAAATTCTCCACGACCTGTTTGTGCTAAATGTGCGTGCATTGGGCCAACACCAGGATAATCCAGACCTGCAGAAATTGAATAAGGTTCTGTGATTTGCCCGTCAGGAGTTTGCATTAAAAGAGTTTTGCAACCGTGAATAACGCCTACTTTTCCTAATTTACTTGTTGCTGCACTAAATCCGCTATCAACACCTTTTCCGGCTGCTTCAACGGCAATGATTCCAACTTCTGGTTCATGCAAAAAGTGATAATAAGTTCCTGCAGCGTTGCTTCCACCACCAATACAAGCGACTACGTAATCAGGATTTTCACGTCCTTCTTTTTCTTTTAACTGCCATTTGATTTCTTCAGAAATTACACTCTGAAAACGAGTTACCATATCCGGATAAGGATGCGGTCCAATTGCAGATCCTATAATATAATGCGTGTCAACCGGATTATTGATCCAGTCGCGAATTGCTTCGTTTGTAGCATCTTTTAAAGTTCTTGATCCTGAAAGTGCCGGACGAACCTCAGCGCCTAACATTTTCATACGAGCCACATTTGGTGCCTGGCGCGCAATGTCGATTTCCCCCATATAAACGATACATTCCAATCCCATAAGAGCGCAAACTGTTGCCGTTGCAACTCCGTGTTGGCCAGCTCCGGTTTCAGCAATAATTCTTTTTTTACCCAAACGTTTTGCAACCAATATTTGTCCAATGGTATTGTTTACTTTATGTGCTCCCGTATGGTTTAAATCTTCTCTTTTGAGATAAATTTTGGTATTGTATTTTTCAGACAAACGCTTGGCAAAATAAAGCGGACTAGGGCGCCCAACATAATCTTTTAGCAATTGATCGAACTCAGCTTTAAAATCTGGTTCGCTTGTTATCTTCAAATAGTTCTCACGTAATTCTTCTACATTTGGATACAGCATTTCAGGAATGTATGCTCCTCCAAACTCTCCGTAATATCCTTTTTCGTTGACGTTAAAATTCATTTTGTTGAAATTTTAAAGGTTGACAATTTCAAGTTTTCGTTTGAAATTGGTTAATAAATTTTTGTTTTTTAATCCAGGTTCGATTTCAAATCTACTGTTTACATCGATGGCATAAACCGGTAATTTTAGATTTTTAATCGCTGCTATTTCTTCAAGTCCAATACCACCACTTAAAAAGAATGGTTTGTTGGATTTATTATTTTTTAATATTTTCCAGTTGAAAGTTGCTCCGTTTCCTCCGGGTAATTTCCCTTTGGTATCAAACAGGAAATAATCACAGACATCCTCAAAAGGTTGTAAAACCTCGAAATCAAAATCGTCTCCAATTGAAAATACCTTTATGATTTCGATTCTTTTATTGATCTTATTTTTTAATTCCTGACAAAATTCAACAGATTCTGTCCCGTGTAACTGAACGGCCTGTAAATTGTGTTCGTCGATTTTCTTGATAATATTTTCAACTGATTCGTTTACAAAAACCCCAACTTTTTTGATGGTTTTTATCAGTTCCGGAATTGTTCCGTTAAAATATCGGGCGGATTTTTCGTAGAAAATAAATCCCATATAATCGGGTAGGAGTGAACCTACTTCGATTATGTTCTCGGGATATTTCATGCCGCATATTTTGAGTTTCATTGTTGTGGTGTGTATTTTACCGCAAAGGGCGCTAAGTTTTTTATATTTTGATTGTGCTTAAAAACGCTAAGTTCGCAAAGCTTTGTGTTTTGTTTTGCCACGAAGGCGCAAAGGCGCAAAGTTTTTATTGATTTTTATTCGTGCTTATTCGTGAAATTTGTATTTATTATAAGCCTTTTATAAATTCTGTTGCTGCTTTTCCTGCGTTATCAGTTTTCATGAAGTTTTCTCCAATTAAAAATCCGCTGTAACCGTAAGGTCTAAGTTCAGAAATAGCTTCGATAGACGAGATTCCGCTTTCTGAAACTTTTACGAAATCATCCGGAATTTGTGATGCTAATTGTTTACTGAAATCAAGACTTACTTCAAAAGTTTTTAGGTTTCTGTTGTTCACACCAATCATATCCAAACTTGGCATAATCGATTTTTCTAATTCTTCTTTATTATGAACTTCCAATAAAACTTCTAATCCTAATTTCTTTGCAAATTCAGATAACGATTTGATTTCTTCACGCGTTAAAACCGCTGCGATTAATAAAATCAAATCTGCTCCAAAAGCTTTTGCTTCCAGAATCTGGTATTCGTCGACAATAAATTCTTTTCGCAAAAGTGGAATATTTACACTTGCTCTTGCCAAAAGTAAATCGTCTAGAGAACCACCAAAATATTTTCCGTCAGTTAAAACAGAAATTCCGCAAGCGCCTGCGTTTTCATATCCTTTTACTACTTCTTCAACCGTAAAACTGTGATTAATAACAGATTTTGAAGGAGAACGACGTTTGTGTTCTGCAATAATTCCAGTAGAACTTACTTTTAGTTTTTGACTTAGAGAAATCGTTTGTCTTTCAAAAAATACAGAACTTTCCAATTGCGAAACCGGAATGATTGATTTTTTAAGAACTACTTCTCTTTTTTTGTCAACTATAATTTTATCTAAAATATTCATATTCTTTAATTGATCTTTTTTTGTTTAATTACCAATGTTTCGTTTCCGTTTTTCTGAAATTCATAGTCTGAGGATTCAAGAGTTACGATGAAATCAGAATTAAAATGATTAATGATGTCTTCTAAAATTTCCGATTTCACTGCATTTAAATTTAATATCGGAAATATTCTTATTTCTTTACATATTCGTAACATCTCACTAATTGATTGAATGTGAAAATCCAATCCTAGTTGCGAATATAGAATCAAAAAATGGGAGCTTAAGCCCAAATCAAATTCCAATGCTTCGTATTTTGTTGGCGTCGGCAACTGATGATAAATATATCTTTGTTGTTCTTTTCCTATTTCAAAATCGTCAATAAAGTTGGCCATTGCGCTCATGCGAATTTGCTCCAATTCATCTACGTTTTTAATGTTTTTCCAAACGAAATTCTCCTGATTAGCTCTCGTTTGTTTTATAACGGTTTCTTTAGTTTCGTCGATTCTTTGTTTTAATTGGGCTTTTGTAAATTGATAAATAGGATCTAATGAAACCACCTTTTTATCAAATTTTGTCATTTCTGAATTGAAACTTGCAGGTCCATCCCCAAAACTGATAATACTACTATTCAAATCGGAATCAGTTAATTTAAAAATTTTGATATATTCCTCTAAACTTCGACCCCATGGAACTACACTTTTTAATTCAAAAGCCATGACTTTAATTTTTACTTAATTCTTGTAATGTATTCAATGCTTTTAATCCTTTTCCAGAGAACAAGCTTTCTTTAGCCAATTCAAAACCTTCTAGTGGAGAACATTTTGTAACGGTTGCAATTGCCATTGCTGCATTTGCACAAACAACATTATTCTGTGCTTCGGTTCCTTTTCCGGAAATGATATTGGTAAACATATCTGCCGATTCTTCGATGGTTTTTCCGCCTTCGATTTCGTTTTGTTTTAAAAGTCTAACGCCAAAATCTTCTGGTTTCAACATTCCTTCCATGTGTGATGTTATCGTTTTGGTTGGGCCTGTTAAGGAAATTTCGTCATATCCGTCAAGCGAATGTAAAATCGTAAAATTGATATCTGTATTCTGATATAAATAAGCATACATTCTTGCCAATTCAAGATTGAAAACTCCAACCAGTTGATTTTGTGGGAATGATGGGTTTACCATTGGTCCCAACATATTAAAGAATGTTTTTACAGCTAATTCTTTTCTTATTGGTCCAACATTTTTCATTGCCGGGTGAAATAAGGGAGCGTGTAAAACACAAATTCCCGCCTTGTCAATACATTTTTCCAGAAAATCAGCATCATTGCTGAATTTGATTCCCATTTTTTCCATTACGTTACTTGATCCTGAAATAGAAGAAACTCCGTAATTTCCGTGTTTAGCCACTTTTATTCCGGCTCCCGCTGATATAAAGGATGCCAAAGTCGAGATGTTGAAAGTGTCTTTTCCGTCACCACCAGTTCCGCATAAATCGATTGTATTGTATGCTGATAAATCAACGCGAACGCATAATTCTAACAATGCTTCACGAAATCCCGAAAGCTCATCGATTGTAATGCTTCGCATCATAAATACGGTCAAAAATGCCGAAATCTGACTTGGGTTGTAACTTCCGCTTGAGATATTAATCAATACGTTTTTGGCCTCTTCTTTAGAAAGCACTTCGTGATTGATTAGTTTATTTAATATATTTTTCATTTTTTCTTTTAAGTTGCTAAGGTTCTAAGTTGCTAAGTTTTTTGAGAACTGAGACTGAGACTAAAAACTGAGACTGTGACTGAATACTATTTTAATGTTCATTCCCCTGATAAATCCACATGGGTTCTGTTTTTCCCGCACGTTCAAATCCGTTCTTTTTATAGAAATCAACTGAACGTCCGTCTGCTGTAAGCATTTGCATGTGAAAGTGACTGTATTTCTCCTGCATTTTATCTACAATCAATTTTCCAATTCCTTTTCCCTGATATTCCGGAAGTACTAATAAATGCGGATAATAAACAGTTAAAAATCCGTCAGAAATTGCATTCCCAAGTCCAACTAGTTTTTTTTCTTCCCAAGCTGTAATTAAGGTTTCAGAGTTTAAAAGACCATTATACAATTCGTTTGGTTTACTTGCTGAACTCCATTCATTTGCTTTGTATAAAATCAAAACATCTTCAATATTGATTTCTTTAGTTTCTGAAATAGTAATCATTTTTTAAGGTTCTAAGTTGCTAAGATTCTGAGTTGCTAAGGTTTTTTTCTGAGACTGAGACTGTAAACTGAAAACTAGCTTTTTATCCAGTTTTCAAGAATCCTTTTTCCATTTGGAGTCAAAACACTTTCAGGGTGAAACTGAACGCCTCTTACATCAAATGTTTTGTGTCTCAATGACATAATTTGTCCGTTTTCATCGATTGAAGTTGCTTCAAGAACATCTGGCAAATTGCTATCAACAACCCACGAATGATATCTTCCTACTTCGAATTCGTTTCCTAAACCTTCAAATAAAATTTCGTCTGAAACTACTGTTTTTACATTCGTGGCTACACCATGATACACTTTATCAAGATTAGAAAGAGTTCCGCCAAAAACTTCTCCAATTGCCTGCTGTCCTAAACAAACTCCAAGAATGCTTTTTGTCGGAGAATATTTTGCAATTACCGCTTTTAATAAACCTGCTTCATCCGGAATTCCAGGACCTGGAGAAAGTAATATTTTATCGAAAGATGCAATTTCATCAATATCAAATTCATCATTTCTATATACGGTAACTTCACAATTTAAATCCTCTAAATAGTGTACTAAATTATAAGTGAAACTATCGTAATTGTCTATAACTAATATTTTTTTCATTTTTATTTTTGTTTCAGGTTTTCTTTGTTTCAAGTTTCAAGTTCTGTGACAGAAAACTGCGACTGAAAACTGATTATTTTTTTACTTTTCTCGAACGTATTTTTCAGTGATAGTACGGTCTATTCCTAATTTTTCTACTTTTTCGATTCCTTTTTGAGTTAAGGTGTCATTTTTAATTTTTACTGTAAACTCAAATTTTCCATTTTCCCATTGTCTGTTATTGAAGAACTCTAAATTTTCAGTATAAATACTATCCTTTAAAGTGTATTTTCCGCCTCCGCCAAAGAATACTGCTGAACTATCTTTTCCGTTATTCAGATCATGATTGAAAAAAGCAAAATGCGTATCATTTATAATTTTAATCATTTTTGTTTTTGGATTGAAAGTCGAGAATGTCGAATCTTTCTCAGTGGTTTCTGCTGATATCAATCGCCAGGTTCCATTTAAAGGAAGTGCCTTTGAATCTTTCTTAGTTTCACAAGAAATGAATGATACAACAACAATCAAAAAAGCAATAATATTTTTCATAGGTTTTAGGTTTAGGTGTTATTTGTTTCAAGTCTGACGTTCCAACAACTTGAAACATGGAACTAAAAAAACTTGAAACTAAATTTTCTCCGCCATTTCCAGTGCTGTATTCAAAGCTCTTAGTTTATTATACACTTCCTGCATTTCACTTTCTTCGTCTGAGCTGGCAACAATTCCTGCTCCGGCCTGACAATGTAATTGGTGATTTTTACTCAGGAAAGTTCTGATCATGATCGCGTGATTAAAGTTGCCTTCAAAATCCATGAAACCAATTGCGCCTCCATAAAAATTACGATTTGTTTTTTCATAGTCTTCAATCAATTGCATGGCTCTGTGTTTTGGTGCGCCGCTCAAAGTTCCTGCCGGAAAAGTATCTGCAACAACTTGCATAGTCGTAGCTTTTTCATGTAAATGTCCTGTTACTTTAGAAACCAGGTGAATCACGTGCGAGAAAAACTGAACTTCTCTGTATTTTTCTACGTTTACATCGTGTCCGTTTCTGCTTAAATCATTTCTCGCCAAATCGACTAACATTACGTGCTCGCTATTTTCTTTTTTATCCTCAGAAAGTTGTTTGGCTAAAACCGCATCACGTTCGTCATTTCCTGTTCTTTTGAAAGTTCCGGCAATTGGGTGAATCTCCGCTTTTCTGTCTTTTACGATAATTTGTGCTTCAGGCGAAGATCCAAATATTTTGAAATCTCCATAATCAAAAAAGAACAAATATGGAGATGGGTTAATGCTTCTTAAAGCACGATAAACATTAAATTCGTCACCTTTGAAACCTTGTGTAAAACGACGAGATAAAACCAATTGAAAAACGTCACCGCGGAAACAGTGCTTTTTGGCTAAAGCCACATTGTGTTTGAATTCGTCATCGGTTAAGTTAGAGAAACCTTCGCCTTCTTTTGTGAATTTATAAGATGCAATATTTCTGGATTGCAGCAATTGTTCAATTTCAGAAATATTGTTTCTTCGGTCTACGCTATGACAAAAAATATAAGCTTCGTTTTTAAAGTGGTTGATGGCGATAATGTTTTGATAAACTGCATAAAATACATCAGGAATTAAAGTAGCGGTATCTTTTTTTGCAATCGAAACTTTCTCGAAATAGCGAACAGCATCATAAGAAATGTATCCAAATAAACCGTTATTAATGAATTTAAAATCATTTTTTTCTGATTTAAACTGACCTGAAAATTCCTGAATTACTTCCGGAATATTAGTCGAAGCATCAATATTAATTTGCTCCGCTGTTCCGTCAGGAAAAGTCTTTGAGATGATTTCGTTTTCTATTTTAATTGTCGCAATCGGGTTGCAGCAGATGTAAGAGAAACTATTATCATTTCCGTGATAATCACTACTTTCAAGCAATAGACTATTAGGAAATTTATCTCTGATTTTAAAATAAATACTTACTGGCGTAATTGTATCTGCCAGAATTTGTTTGTAATGTGTGTTGAGTATAAAAGGTTTCAAAGTATGTTGTTTTTAGTTTTTAATTTATTTTAAGTTTTGACCAAAAAAAAAGGCTTGTCGTGATGACAAGCCTTTTATATTTATAGTTTTACAGTACCATAGGAAGCTTTGTTCACGACGTTTGACGTAAATTCTTCCACCACCAAGTATTGTTTATTATTGTTTTCATATTTTATTTTGATGGGACAAAGATATAAATGTAATTTGAATTAGAATACATAAAATTTCAAAAAAAACTTTTCTAATTTTTAAAATTTGTTAAATTTCATTCCTTGGATAGGTTTAATTGTCTAATTTCCAATTGCAATTGTATTGTTTTGGTTCACTCTAAAATCTGGATTTCCTTTGATATTAGGCGTTGTAAACAGTTCACTGTTTTTAACTTTTGTAAAACCAATTTGAAAATCAGGATTACTGTAAAATTGCTGAATAGCCTGATTTGCACCACCTGCTTCACTCGTAATTCCGCCATTGCAGCTGTTAACGATTAGATTTTTGAATGTGATTTTAGATAAGTTTACATCTCCATTTCCAATATTTCCTTCTAGTAAAACAAAAGGACTAAAGCCTGAAATAATACTATTTGTTAGATTAAAAAAAGTATTTTCTCTTACGTAAACAGATTCTCTTACAAGACCTTGATTGTTCTCTTCCAGATTAACTAATGTAATGTTATTGGCATTTATCTTAGTCAGTTTTTTAGACATATCCGTGTTTCCAATTTTATCATAGGAGTCTACTTCAAAACATCTGGATCCTGAAACATCTGATGAAAATGGGTGGCGAATAGCAATACTATTGCTTATATTAATTTGGGCACCTTGTGTAAAATCAAAATCATCGTCTGTAGTTCTGTATGAAACGAGGTTAGTCATGTTTAAATCGCCACCATAACATTCAAAAGAATCATCGTTAGAATAACTAATCTGAATATTACTCAAAATTGTTTTTCTTCCAACACCCGCTAGCGAAAGTCCGTTAAGTTCTTTGGCGGCGCTAAGCTTTCGTCCGGAATATTCTATTCGAACATATTTTAAGATACCTGAATTGTCTTCGGTATCCTGACCACCGTAATGATTTAGCATAGGTTCAAGATCAAAAGGTAAAGTGTGTATGCCTCCAATGGTATTTATAGGAGCTTTCCCTAAAATGATAATTCCGCCCCAGTCGCCGGGTTTTCTTTCTGTAATTTCTTTATTTGATGTAAAAACAATAGGATCAGTTTCAAGACCTTCGGCAATAATTTTCGAACCATTGGTAATAACGAGAGTTCCACAAGTTTTATCATCTCCACGAATAACCGTTCCGGGTTCTATAGTCAAAACTGCATTTTTGGTTACATAAACAACCCCAACTAATTGATACGTATTTCGTTTTAATAGTTTAGTGTCTTTGTCAATAGTTCCGGCAATAATATTTGTCGTCTCATTATATTCAGTATTGGCAGGTTTAAAATTCGTCCAGTTGCTCATCCAGTTAGTGTTGCCAATAATCCCTTTAACTTGTTGTTGTGCTTGTATAAAAAAAGTGCTTAGAAGCATAATAATTGCAATACGTACTTTTGTTTTCATAACTATGATGTTGATTTCTAGTTTTGTTTTTTAATGAGTCCAAAATTAGAAGGCGAATGTTAATCAAAGTCTTATATGCTATTACGAAAGCGTTACGCTACTATTAAGAATGTTATCTTTTTGAAATTAGTGTAAAAAGAAACCCCAATAGTTTTAGAACCATTGGGGTTTTTCTTATAATAATAAGAATTGTATGCGAATTTAAAATATTAGAATTTTAAAGCAACAGTTAATTCGAAATCATCATTGATAGTTTTGTCTCCTAAGTTTTCGAAGAAGTTACCAGAGTTGTATTTGATATCGTATTTAGTTCTGTCAACTTTGAAAGCTGTTGTAGCAGTATTTCCAGCTACAGTGATATCAAAAGTTACAGGTTTAGTAATTCCTTTAATAGTTAAATCAGCAGTTACAGCATAAACGTCAGTAGATTTAGTACTGATAGTTTTGAAAACTAATTTTGCAGTTGGGAATTTATCAGTTCCAAAGAAATCGTCAGCTTTCAGGTGACCATTCAATTTCCCTTGGTATTCTCCAGTTAAATCTGTAGAAGTCAATGAAGTCATGTCAACAGTAAAGCTACCACCAGTTAATTTTTTTCCTTTAAAAACTACAGCACCGTCTTTAAAATTTACAGTTCCAGAGTGTTCTCCAGTTACTTTTTTTCCTACCCATTTGATAGTACTTGCTTTAACGTCGATTTTTTTAGTTTGAGCATTTACTGAAATACTAGCCGCTGCTACGAATAATGCTATTGCAATTGTTTTTAAATTTTTCATGTTGTTTAAATTGATTGTGGATTAATAATAATTATATAGTGATAAATAATTCCTCGTTTGATTTTCTAACTTTTTTGTAGTGTTGCGTATCATCTTCACCATGTCTGTAACCTACAGTAGCAATTACTGACGCGTTTAGACCTAGTTTGTCTAAACCTAAGATTTCATTGAATGCTGCAGCATTAAATCCTTCCATTGGTGTTGCATCGATTTTTAATTCAGATGCAGCGCTTAATAAAGTTCCTAAAGCGATATAAGTTTGTTTTGCTGTCCAGATGTTTTTAGCCTCTTGCGATAAATTAGCAATTGTACCTTTCATCATATCTGCAAATCCAGCCAAAGCATCAGCAGGAACACCTCTTGTTTCGCTAATGTTTTTGATGTATGCATCTACAGATTCTGCTCCTGCGTTTAAGTCATTTGCAAAAATAAACAATTGAGACGAATCTGTAATTTGAGTTTGCCCGTAAGCAGCTGCTTTTAGCTTTTCTCTAATTTCCGGATTTTCTACGATAATAACTTTATAAGGCTGTAATCCGTATGAAGAAGCACTTAATCTAACCGCTTCTTTTAAAGTATTTAAATCTGCTGAAGATATTTTTTTTGTTGCGTCAAATTTTTTGGTCGCATATCTCCAATTTAGATTGTCTAATAATGTGCTCATAATATTAATTTTGTTGGGTTCTGTATTTTTCTAATAATTTATTTAATAATTCTAATTCTTCAGGACTTATATTCTCAGCAAATGCACGTTCATGTTCATCCACCTTCGGGTCTAATTCTTTCAAAACATCTAATCCCTTTTGGGTGATCAAAACTTCAATTTTACGTCTATTGCCGGGGCAAACATTTCTGGTAACAAAATCCTTCAAGAGCAGTTTATCTACTAATCGGGTTGTATTACTCGTTTTCGCCAGCATTCGTTCCTGTATTACACACATATTAGCAGGATTTCCTTTTTGTCCTCTTAATATACGTAACACATTATATTGTTCTCCGGATAAATCATACGGTTTTATCAACTCGTTGAAATGATCCAGAATCACGTTTTGCGTGTACATGATATTCAGAATAACTTTTTTCGCATTATCCATCTTAACTGTACTTTTTATAACCTCTTCAATTGTCATAGTCGTAAGTGTCTAATTTGTATATACAAATGTATATCTTTTAATAGTTGTATATACAAATGTTGTGTTAATTTTTTGTTAATTGAGTTAGAGCTAAATTGAAGATATATAAATCCTATATAATTAGTATAAAAATAATGTATTTTTTTAAATTAAAACATTGCTATCATGATATTTAACGATTGTTTAAACTAATCCATTTTAGAAAGTAATTCTGAAGGGGTTACTTTTTTTACTCTTTCTTAAATGCTGTCGGGCTCTGCGCGCTACTTCGGTAGCAAGCTTTTATCCCTCACGCAATAAAAAAAAGCAGAAACCTGACCGATTTTTAAACCTGTCGGGTTCGATAATTATTAAAAATAAACTTTATTGAAATTCAGATAAAAGAAATCCTTTTGAGATCTCTTTAAAGTTTAAAACCTCTTTTTTTATCCAGGTATCATCGTGTCCAAGTTCTTTTGCAATTAGTTTCGCCACTTTTTCTGAAGATTGAATTGCAGCTCTGGCGTCTAAAAACAGTAACCGAACACGTCTTGCCAGAATATCGTCTACCGTTCTGGCCATTTCATATCGAATCGCCAATACAACTTCTGCCATGGTAAACTCATGATCGGGATGTAATTTTTCGTTTAGTTCAGGATTGTTCAGTTGCAATTCGATTATTTTAGCAATATCAGAACCATAGATATACAAATGATTTTCTCTGTCTAAAGTTGTAGTGACTTTGTTTCCATGAATAGCAAGATGTTGCGTAACACATTGTTTTTTAATTAGTTTACCTGTACTAATGGCTTTATTTATAATGTCTTCGGCGATTTTTCTGTAAGTAGTCCATTTTCCTCCCGTAATCGTAATTAGTCCGGTTTCTGAAACAATGATTTTATGACTTCTGGAAACCTCTTTAGTACTTTTTCCTTCTTCTTTTGGAGCCGCCAAAGGGCGCAAACCTGCAAACACAGATAAAACATCACCTCTGCTAGGCTTTTTTGCCAAAAAACGTTGTGCTGTTTTAAGTACAAATTCAATTTCGCTTTCTAAAGCAATAGGTTCTAAACTTTGTTTTTTGATGAGAGTATCAGTTGTCCCAACAACGATTCGATTATGCCACGGTACCGCAAACAATACACGTCCGTCACTTGTTTTTGGAATCATCAAGGCATGATCACCCGGTAAAAATGATTTATCAAAAACAAGATGAATTCCCTGACTCGGTACGATATATTTTTTATAAACCGTATCGTTTAATTTCATTATGGCATTTGTAAAAACGCCAGTTGCATTGATTATCGCAGATCCTTTTAGATCATATTTGTCTCCCGTTTCCTGATCTGAAACCCGAACACCAGTTATCTGGTTTTTATCGTCTTTTAATAAAGCGACAACTTTTGTATAGTTTAAAAGGCAAGCACCTTTTTCGACAGCTGTTTGCGCAAGGTTAATAGCCAGACGCGAATCATCAAATTGCCCATCGTGATAAATAACACCACTTCTTAAACCGTCTTCTTCTACGTTAGGCAACATTTCTATTGTTTTTTTCTTCGAAATATATTTTGAACTTCCTAAACTTAAACTGCCCGCCAGTAAGTCGTAAAATTTTAATCCGATAGTATAAAAAGAACCGCCCCACCAATTATAATTCGGAATCACAAAAGATTGATTTTTGACTAAATGACCTGCATTCTGAGCCATTAAGCCCCGCTCTTTTAGTGCTTCCCGTACCAAGTGCAAATCGCCTTGTTCTAAATAGCGTACGCCGCCATGAACTAATTTTGTACTTCTGCTAGAAGTTCCTTTTGCGAAATCTACTGCTTCGACCAGAATAGTTTTGTATCCCCTGCTCGCGGCATCAAGAGCAGTTCCTAGTCCGCTTGCTCCGCCGCCTATTACAATAACATCCCACTTTTTAGTGTTTTTTAAAGTCGATAACTGTTCTGAACGTTTCATATTGTAATTCTTAGATTTCTTTTTGAAGGCGTTTATTTCTAATAACAAACATAAGGAAAAAACAAAACCCGACTAGTTTTTAAACTTGTCGGGTTTGATTTATATTAAAAAATATATTTAATGAGGAAGTTTGTCCTTAAAGAAACCGTAAACCCACGTTCCTAAAATGGCACTTATTAAAGTCACAACAATTACAGTAACTCCAGTTCCAATTTGCGCAAAAAGTGGTCCGGGACAAGCTCCGGTAATTGCCCATCCAAAACCAAATAAAAGTCCGCCGTAAATTTGTCCTTTATTAAAGGTTTTAGGCTGAATTTCTATTTTTTCTCCCTGAAGGGTTTTGATATTAAATCTTTTAATGATCTGAACAGATATAAGTCCAACCACAACGGCACTGCCAATTACGCCATACATAAAAAAGGATTGCAAGTGAAACATTTCCTGAATGCGATACCAGCTGATGATTTCGGCTTTTACGAATACAATTCCAAAAAGAATTCCGACCAACATATATTTTAGGTTCGAGAATCCCGAATCTTTGAATTGACTTCCGTTGGTTCCTTCAGTGTCTGTGTTTTTGTTTTCTAAATTATTCATTTTTGAAATTTTAAAGTGAAAGAATATAAGGTAAAATCAAAAGAGACATAATAAAACCGCCAATCATAAAGCAAATTGTTGCTACTAATGAAGGCCATTGCAAATTTGAAATTCCCATAATCGCATGACCGCTGGTACAGCCGCCTGCATAACGCGTACCAAAACCAACCAAGAATCCTCCAACGACGATCATGATAAATCCACGAAGCGTGAATAAACTTTCCCATGAAAAAAGCTGTGCTGGCAATAATCCTGAATGATCGGTGATTCCGTATGTCGCTAATTGCTCAGAAAGCTGTGGTGTAATTTCAACCGGATTTGGATTGGCTAAAAAATGCGACGCGATAACTCCGCCAAGGAAAATTCCGAAAACGAAGAATAGATTCCAGCTTTCTTTTTTCCAGTCGTATTTAAAGAATGAAATATTTGCCGGAATACAAGCTGCGCAAATATGACGAAGCGAAGAACTAATCCCGAAAGATTTATTCCCGATAATCAATAAAATAGGAACTGTTAACCCAATTAACGGACCTGAAACGTACCAAGGCCAAGGTTCTTTTAAAATTTCTAATAGAGTCATAATTTATTTTAAAATTAGATTTTTAATTTTTTTACCATTAAGATATTAAGGAGATTAAGATGTAGCAACTTAATGAGTCTTGATAAAGAAAGATTAAGAATAATTTGCCTGATAAACTTAATGTCTTAATGGTTAAATTTTACGTTCAATTTATGCTTTAAACTTCATTTTTAAAAGCCAGCAACTTAATTCTCTTAATATCTTAATGGTAAAATAAAAGTTATGCTTTCAAAACCTTGCTCTGGCAAACGAAATCTGATTTTGGAATATTGGTTTTTGCGATTGCTCCAAAACCACCTTCGATTTCGGTAAAATTTCTAAAACCGCGGGCTTGTAATATAGAAGCTGCTATCATACTTCGATATCCGCCGGCGCAATGCAAATAAAAATGTTCATTTGGGTCAATGTCTTTTACCCAGTCATTAATAAAAGCAAGCGGTTTATTGTAAGCATCGTCAATATGTTCTGCGCTATATTCGGTTTCTTTACGAATGTCGATTACTTTATCTTCTTCAATTTTAAATTGACTGGCAAATTGTTCTGCTGAAATTCGGTTAACTTTATCAGTTTCAAGACCAGCTTTTTCCCAAGCTTCAAAACCACCGTCAAGATGTCCAATAATCGAATCAAAACCAACACGGCTTAAACGTGTTACTGTTTCTTCTTCAAGACCAGCTTCTGTAACTAATATTATAGGCTGTTTTACATCGGCAACCAAAGTTCCTACCCACGGTGCAAAATCACCATTGATCCCAATGTTGATAGATTGCGGAATAAATCCTTTATAGAAATCGGCACTTTTTCTGGTGTCCAGAATCAATGCTCCCGTTTCTTCGGCAACAGCCTCAAAATCTTTTACATCAATCGCTTTCATTCCGTTATGCAAAACCGATTCAAAACTTTCGTAACCGCCTTTATTCATTGCCACATTCATACTAAAATAAGCTGGAGGAGGTAATAATCCTTCAGTAACTTCGCTGATGAATTCAGCTTCCGTCATGTTCGCACGCAAAGCATAATTGGTTGCTTTTTGATTACCAATAGTCGAAACGGTTTCTTTACTCATGTTTTTCCCGCAAGCGCTTCCTGCACCATGCGCAGGATAAACGATAACATCATCTGCAAGAGTCATGATTTTATCTCTTAACGAATGATATAAAATTCCTGCCAATTGATCTTGCGTCATTCCGGCTGCTTTTTGAGCCAAGTCCGGACGACCAACATCGCCAATAAATAATGTGTCTCCAGAGAAAATGGCGTGATCTTTTCCGTTTTCATCAATCAGCAAATACGTCGTGCTTTCCATGGTATGACCCGGAGTATGCAACGCTTTAATCGTAATATTTCCCACTTTGAATTCTTGTCCGTCTTTGGCAGAAATACAATCAAATTCACAAGCCGCATTAGGTCCGTAAACAATTGGCGCCTGAGTTTCTTTGCTCAAATCGATATGACCTGAAACAAAATCAGCGTGAAAATGCGTTTCAAAAATGTATTTGAGTTTTACGGCATCGCGTTCTAAACGATCTAAGTAAGGTTGAATTTCTCGTAAAGGATCAATAATTGCGGCCTCTCCGTTTGAAGTAATATAATAAGCACCTTGTGCAAGGCATCCGGTGTAAATTTGTTCTATTTTCATGATATGTATTCTACAAATAAGGGAATACAAAGGTAACCTACTTTTTACTTTAAACAGGTAACTTATGTTACACAAATTTGATTTTTATATAAAAAAAAGTTTGATGGTTTTACCATATAAAGCCTATAGGAAATTTAAAAAGACGCATCTAAAAACTAATTGCACTTTTAAGATTGACGGTTTCACGATATAAATCTGGGAAATAAATTTAGGGCAGACTGTAATTATGTGCAAAGCTAAAATGAGCTTATATAACTTATATAGTAAAAAGAAAAAACTACGTAATTTTACAACTCTACAAAAATCATTGATATGAACACAGAAGATTTATTGAATCAGATTGCTTTTATAAAAGAGATTGATAAGGTTAAATATATTCAGCGCAAAACGAAACTGTTTAATAGTGACCGAAACGAAAACGACGCAGAGCACAGTTGGCATCTGGCTTTGATGGCGATTGTTTTAGCAGAACATTCAAATGAGCCTATTGATGTTTTGAAAATCGTAAAAATGGTTTTAATACATGATATTGTAGAAATAGATGCCGGAGATGTTTTTATATACGATACACAAAAAAGTCACGATAATACCGATGAGGAGCGATTGGCGGCGAATAGAATTTTTGGTTTACTACCCAAAAAACAAGCTCAGGAAATCATTGCCATCTGGGAAGAATTTGAGGCTGGAGAAACCAATGAAGCAAAATTCGCAAAATCTATGGATCGATTAGAACCTTTATTACAAAATACGTCTAATGAAGGAGGGACCTGGAAAGAATTTGACGTGGCTTATAATAAGGTCTACGAAAAAAAGAGCGTCATAAAAAAAGGTTCAATTACATTATGGCATTATGCCGAGGGATTAATAAATGAAAGTGTAGCAAAAGGAATTTTGAAGAAAGATTAAATTTAACTATATAAGTGATATAAGTAAATTTAAGTATAATCTAAATTTTTACCTAAACCTAAAATGAACTTATATGATGGGGAAAAACATAAAGTAGTTATTCAACAATATCTTTTAAAAAATCAACAAATGATTTTGCATATTCTTCAAATTCCCATTCGCCTGCGCCATGAAAACTGGTGTAAATAGGAGCATCATTATTTTTAATGTTCTTGATGTTAATGCAATATGGGGCAGCTCCTGCATCTGCAATAACAATATAATTTGAAGGCCATTGCTGCAGAGTTTCTCCTGTTACAGGATTGAAAGAGTATCCATTTTGATTCTTAATTAAATCGTCTGCTCCATACAATGATAAGCCCTGAAAAAATTTTTCATCGTCATCAATAAAAACATTAATGGGGGAGAAATTTTTTAGAAATATCAGATAGTTTTCAGGTAAGCTCCATTTTTTTTCTATTTCTATTATTTTGTTTTCATCAGCAATAGAAAGCCAATTTGATGGGTTAGATAAATCCTGATTGTTTTTTCGTTCTTTTTCCAGTAAATCGTTCAGTTTAGCAACTGCTTTTTCAAGTTCTGTTTTAGGGTTTTTTAAATTCGGATTAGTATTTGGGGCTTTATGCCCATCACCTTTATTATAACCTTGATTTTGCCAGTGTATTATCTCTTCAATCCTTAACTCTTCAATTTTCCAGTAACCGGGATCTTTTGGTAAATTCCGGTCAAAACGATTATTACTATATATAGAAATACTCTTAATTGCCTTTGCACGAACCTCTACTTCTAAAGTCTCATTTTGAACAAGGTGGATCAGAACATGATAAGCTTTCTGTCCTTGTGTTTTTAAAAGCCCATCGATTCCCCAATAGATTAGTTCGGGTTTAGTAATAGTCCATTGAAAGAAATCACTATAACATGTTTCATTTTCTTTTACCAGATCAATGATATCTGTTAAAAGGAAATTTCTCCAATGTTGCATTCTGCCAGTTTTTGAATACTCGATAAAAATGTCAATTACTTCTTCTCTATTATCAACAGAAAAATTTTTTATAAGTTTATCTTTTATTTTGTCAAATTTACTCCCGTCAGTTTCTGAAAATAAATTTTCTTTTGATTGCCTGATTGTGTGTGCCATTATTTATGTGAATTCATTTTTATGTTGTTTTTTCAAACATTTGCTAAAGTAAAAAAGAAATAAAACATTTGTAAGTTATTTCTTTTTTAGTTTTGTTGGGAAAACTTAATCAACTGCCAGACATGGTTTAACATACTGATATTATGCGATCTAAAAATTAAATGTTTTAAGAAGGTTCAAAAACGTTGTGGACTTACGCTGAAGGTTTTATAAATAAAAGTGTCGAAATAGGAATTTTGAAGAAAGACTGAATTTGCCCTATAAGTGATACAAGTTCATTTTAGGTTTTGCGAATTTTATATTTATATTAAATGTATAAAATGAAATTTTTTATTGCATTATGTTTAACTTTTTTTAATTAAGGCTAAGCTTATTTTTCTTATATAACTTATATGGTTTAAAAAAGAAAAAACTTTTTTTCAAGGCAGTGAATTCAGGTTTTAATGGGTAAATTTGAGGAGACTTCATAAATACAATACCACTATGGAAGAAATGCTTTTTTATGACCGAATGCAATTCGCTTTCACAATTACTTTTCATTACCTTTTTCCGCAACTTACAATGGGGCTTTCGCTGATCATTGTTTATTTTAAATGGAAATACCTACGAACCAAAGAAGAACATTATAATCATGCCACGCATTTCTGGATGAAAATATTTGCTCTGAATTTTGCAATGGGCGTTGTAACCGGAATTCCAATGGAGTTTCAGTTTGGAACCAACTGGGCAAAATTCTCTGAATTAACCGGAGGAATTATCGGTCAGACTTTAGCCATGGAGGGAATGTTCTCGTTTTTCTTAGAATCTTCTTTTCTGGGAATCTTTTTGTTTGGAGAAAAAATAATTGGACATAAATGGCATTTTGTAACCGGATTACTCATTTGCATAGGTTCATGGGCGAGTGGATACCTTATTATAGCCACACATTCCTGGATGCAAAATCCTGTGGGTTATGAAATCCTTGAAAACGGAAGATTTGTATTAACCAATTTCAAAGCCTTATTTCTAAATCCATGGTTGTGGCCATCGTATTTGCACAATCAGGCAGCTTCTCTGGTAACTAGTTCATTTTTTGTGGCCGGAATTGGTGCTTTTTATGTATTAAGTAAAAAAAATGTTGCTTTTGGTAGATTGTTCGTGAAAACCGGAGTAATCTTCGGATTGATTTCGAGTGTTATTGTTGCAGTTCCTACAGGAGATTTATTGGCTAAAAACGTAGTAAAATACCAACCGGTGACTTTTGCCGCTATGGAAGGAATTTTTCATACCGAGAAAAAAGGTTCTGAAATTGTTTTAATTGGACAGCCTGATGTAAAAGACAAAAAACTAGACAACAAAATTGCCGTTCCTAATATCCTTAGTTTCCTGACTTACGGAAGCTGGCATGAGGAAATAAAAGGTCTAGACCAATTTGAAGAAGATCTTCATCCCACCAATATTTCAGGTTTGTATTATGCGTATCATATTATGGTAGGACTTGGTACAATATTTATAGGCTTAATGGCTTTTGCTCTATTTCAGCTTATTCGAGGAAAACTATTCGAAACAAAATGGATATTATGGTCGCTGATGTTTATGATACCATTTCCGTATATTGCTAATACTACAGGCTGGTATACGGCAGAATTAGGAAGACAGCCTTGGTTAGTTTATAATTTGTTGCGAACTTCTGCGGGAGCTTCGCCAACTGTTTCATCCGGAAATACCTTGTTTACTTTATTAGGCTTTATAGGATTGTACCTTTTACTAGGAATGTTGTTTTTGCTTTTGATTGGAAAAATCATCAATAAAGGACCTCATAATGTTGACCTTAATTCAGAAAAAATATAATTATGGAATTTTTTTGGTACGTTGTTTTAATGGGAATTCTGGCCGTTTATATTGTACTGGACGGTTATGATTTTGGAGCAGGAATAATTCATTTGTTTTTTGCTAAAGAAGAGAAAGATAAAAAAGCAATCACAAGCGCTATTGGTCCGTTTTGGGACGCTAACGAAGTTTGGATAATTGCTGCGGGAGGTGTTTTGTTTTTTGCTTTTCCTACTTTATACGCTTCCTCTTTTAGCGGATTTTATTTACCGCTGATTATGATTTTATGGTTGTTGATTTTTCGTGCGATCGGTTTAGAAATGCGCGGACAAGTGCATCACCCAATGTGGGAAGCCATTTGGGATAAAGCTTTTGGGATCGCCAGTTTGCTTTTGGCGTTATTCTTCGGGATTGCTTTGGGAAATATTGTTCGTGGTGTAAATTTAGGAATGGTAACTAATGGAGTTTCTACACAGGAAGCACATTTTTTCTTTTTGCCTTTATGGAACCCTACTTTTAGTCCCCAGGCGAATGAATTGGGAATTATAGATTGGTTTACACTTTTCTTAGGAATTGTGAGTGTGGTTGCCCTAACGATTCATGGTGCAAACTGGATTATTTATAAAACAAATTCGGCGCTGAATCCAAGACTGAAAAATGTAGTTTTCAAACTGAATATTGTGTTGCTGGTTCTGGTTTGTATTTCATTGCAAATTTGGCATTTTATAGAACCAAAGCCATTTCATAACTTCGTCGAAAACCCTGTTCTTTGGTTTTTTCCACTAATGACTTTTGTTGGAATTTTAGGTTTGTTTAAAGTACGTTCATGGCAAAAAGACGGAATGGGATTTTTGTTCTCGACTTTGTTCCTGGTGGGAGGTTTCGCTTCAACAGCCGTTTCGATTTTTCCAAATGTTTTGCCTTCAACCAATAATGTAAATCCGTCATTAACCATTTATAATACTGCTGCGGGAGAATATGGTTTGAATGCCGGAATGAGCTGGTTTTTTATCGCTTTGTTTCTCGTGATTATTTATTTTATTATTCAGTACAGAGTTTTTAGTGGGAAGATGGATGATGTGGGGTATGGGGAACATTAATTTATAGCCACGAATTTCATGAATTTTCACGAATTAATTATATGAATAGCCGTTGGTTTTAACCAACGGTTTTTTTATTATAGTATGATGGCTTTAGCTAAAATGTTAAGTGTATTTGGCTAAAGCTAAGGAGGTTTATTTCATGTTCCGTGGGTTAAAACCACAGCACGGCAAGGATGATTTTTTAGGTAACTAGTTAAAAATGAATTTTAAACTTTTAAGAAAACTAACAATATTGAGTTTAGTTATATTGGTTTTACCTTTTTTTCAGACATGTTCTGATAAACGTATAATGACTAATGGCTACTTAAGAAATAGTCCATTGCTGGCCCTTGCACAAACAACAAGAGATTCAATAAATGGAGAAAAGAATTGATTACTCAAGAGTAAAAGAATATCACTATGCTTCGAAAGAACTTGCTGATAAGAAACGAGAAATAGTCAATAAGTTTTTAATTGTAAAACAAGACATGACTAATAATGGATATCAATTGGGATTTCTGTTCATTCAAGTATTAGATCGTAATGATTTTTTAAATTCAATTGATTATGGTTATTTGCCATTTTTTCTAACATTAATTATCACTGTCTTGCTAATTTATTTTGCATTTAAAAGAAAGGCAAAATATATATTAATTCTTAGTGTTTTAAATCTGTTGATTTTAATTGTACATTTAGTTATGTTTTATTGTTGTGAATTCTTAGAAGATATTTATCAAATTAAATTTAGCTATTATTTGTTTGTCATTAATTTGCTTTTAATAAGTATTGAATCTTATAAGATTATGCGATTAAAGATCTAGAAAAAAGTCCTAGCGTCTTTACTTCGTTCCCAATGACTTTGCTTCTGTCCTTGCTAGGAACGAAGCAATCTCATATCGTATATCAGCTTTTATATATCTTATAGAAGATTTTTAAAACTAAAATTTCTAATTACCTTAAGTTTGCGTTAGGGATAGAAGCGGTATCTCGCGATTTAGAAAAACAAGGCTTCTTAGCCGTAGTTTTTGTTAATTGGGAATTTAGCGGATAGCCCGACCGATGGGAACGCCCAAAACAAACCAACCATTTCTCGTCTTGCTACCATTTTTTGGAATAAATTTGTACAACTACTGAACTACTCTAAAAATAATTTAAAATTTCATGGAAGATCTGACATCATTAATTGAAAACATTAATAAGAAAGTTATCTTGCTACCAGACGAAATGGATGCTTTGTTGTCTGAGTTTAAAGTACGAAAAGTAAAGAAAAGACAATTTATTGTACAGCCGGAATTTGTAAACAAGCAGAGAACTTATGTACTTGAAGGCGCTTTTCGGGCGTATGTTGTTGATGAAAAAGGTTCAGAACATACCATTCAGTTTGCAATTGAAGATTGGTGGATTGCGGATTATAATAGCTACATCTACCAAACTCCTGCCACTATGTTTATTGTAGCGTTAGAAGATAGTGTGATACTACAGATAAATCATGAAGCCGAAGAGAAACTAAAATCTTCGACTCATACCCTTGAAACATTCTTTCGTGTAATGGCCGAAAAATCGGCAGCATTTTTTGCACGTCGTATCATCGCAACGCATACACAAAATGCAGAACAGCGTTATAATGAGTTTCTCGAAAAGTTTCCAAAAGTCGCGCAGCGACTGCCACAATACGCACTTGCATCTTACTTAAATATGACTACGGAGTTCTTATCTAAAATACGTAATGAGAAAGTGAAGAAAAAAGGTTGAACTAGTTCAACCTTTTTTCCTAAGATACTTCAACTTTTCACCCTGACTTAATACCCAACTTTGCTTTATCAATTAACAACTTATAATTAATAAAATAAAGATGGAAAATTCAGGGAAATTAAACGGTAAAGTAGCATTAATAACAGGCGCATCAAAAGGTATTGGTGCCGGTATTGCTAAAGCATATGCAAATCAAGGTGCAACTGTAGTTGTAAATTATGCAAGTAATAAAAATGATGCAGATAAAGTGGTTGAGGAAATATCTGCCAACGGCGGAAAAGCGATTGCAATACAAGGTAATGTTGAAAAATCAGAAGATGTAAAACGCATTTTTGAAGAAATTGCGAAAACATTTGGTAAATTGGATGTACTGGTCAATAATGCAGGTGTTTATAGTTTTGCGGGTATTGATGATATTACCGAAGAATCTTTTCACCATATGTTCAACGTTAATGTATTGGGCAGTATACTTACGATTCAGCAAGCTGTAAAATTATTTGGAGACAAAGGTGGCGTTATCATTAATACAGGTTCTATAGTATCTACGCTTGATATGCCAACCTCATTGGTTTACTCACAATCTAAATATGCTGTTGATGCAATGACTCGTATTCTTGCCAAAGAACTTGGTACAAAGAAAATACGTGTCAATTCGATTAATCCCGGACTGATCGAAACCGAAGGTTCTCATAGCTCAGGGATTATCAATGGAGATGCAGAAAAATGGCACGTGTCAGAAACACCGCTAGGCCGAGTAGGGAAACCGGATGATATTGCAAAAGTTGCTGTATTTCTTGCTTCTGAAGATTCGTATTGGATTACTGGCGAAACTATTGCAGTTTCTGGTGGACAACGTTAATTAAACAGAGATTTATAAAATGAAACTATAAATCAATGACGGAATATTTCTGTCATTGATTTTTTTGCTTTTTAAACATTATTATTAAGGTAATTTATCTTTTTATTGAATGAAATGCTTTGTTTAAACGAGCTAAACGCTGGATGATCTTGTTTTCTATAAACTGGATTACAAAGGATTTTATCCTTTACTATACTTTCGCTTTTTAATCAAAATATTTAAAAACAATGGATTACAAAATCAAAAAAGCAAGTATTGAAGACCTTGACGAAGCAGTAGCACTTTTTAACCTTTATCGTGTTTTTTACCGTCAGGAATCTGATGTCGAAAAAGGAAAAGCATTTCTTAAAGAACGATTATTAAACAATGAATCAGATATTTTTTTAGCAATTGTAGACGAAAAAGCTGTTGGCTTTGTGCAGCTATACAAATTATTTCATTATACAAAGTTGAAAAAACAGTGGTTGTTAAGTGATCTTTTTGTACACCCTGATTATAGAGGCAAAGGACTTTCGGTAGCTTTAATTGACCGAAGTAAACAATGGTGCGAGGAAACAAATGCATGTGGTTTGATGCTCGAAACAGAAAAAACTAATGATATAGGAAACACGTTATACCCACGTTGCGGATTTGAATATGACGGATTGCATAATTATTATCATTGGTGGAGATAGAGAATAGAGAGCAAAGAGTAAAGAATAAAGAGTAAATAATAGAAAATGGGGAAGCAGTAATTGTTTCCTCATTTTTGGTTTTCGTCTTTGTCAAAGTTCAAAAACTTTGACAAAGATTATGCTGCAATTAAGAAGCAAAAATTGTAATAAAACAAAAAACTGCAAGATCTGTGAGAGAAAAAAAGATTAAAACAAAACCTCTTTAGTAATAATATAAAATCCCATTACCAATACAAACCAGCCAAAAATAGGTTTAAGTTTTGCTCCGTCGATTTTTTTAGAAAGCTGGCTTCCAATAAACATTCCAATAAGCGCCATTCCGGAAACGCTAAATAAAAAAGGATAATTTATAGAAGTACCAATATAAAGATCTCCTCCAAAACCAATAGATGAATTTATGGCGATAATCAACAATGATGTTCCTACGGCTTGTTTCATAGGTAAATTTGCAAAAAAAAGCAGCGCAGGAATAATTAGAAAACCTCCGCCGGCACCCAGAAATCCGGTTAAGATTCCTACTATAAAACCTATTATGCTTAATTGTGTATAATTGGTTTCGGTTGCTTTTATTTCGGGTTTGTTTTTTCTAATCATTGATATTGCCGCTGTAATCATCAATATTGAAAAGACAATCATAATCAGAAAATCTTTTGAAACGGAATACGATGCAATAGAAAACAAGGTCGATGCAATTTTAGGAAATATCACTTCGCGAATAATCAGAATCGAAATCACGGAGGGAATGGCAAAGTACAATGCCGATTTGAGTTTGAGATTACCTATTTTGTAATGGCTGTAACTCCCAAACATAGCAGTTAATCCTACAATAAATAAAGAATAAGAAGTGGCTTGCTCCGGATTTACTTTAAACAAATACACTAAAATAGGAATGGTCAAGATCGATCCGCCTCCGCCAATTAAGCCAAGCGAAATCCCGATAATAATCGAAGCAAAATAACCTAAATATTCCATTGTATTTATTTTATACAAAGGTGCTCTGATAAAAAGAAACTTACAGTAACTTTTATCACATATGGGATTTTTATTGCTGATTTATTGCCCGTGGATTTTGCGGGTAAACGGGTTGACACAGGTTTTTTTTTCTTTTTGGTTTGTCTTGAACTGATAATCGTTGTCTGAAATAGTTTTTTACCATTAAGAGATTAAGAAGGTTAAGTTTAGCTTTTTTATCTTAATGTTTATAAGGAAATTAAGCTTGCGCCTTAATTTTTCTTAATATTTTAATGGTTAATAAAAATAAACCAGCGAAAACTCGTTCCATCCTCCAAATCCGTGGACAATTAAAATTTTAATTTTTACCATTAAAAGATTAAGAAAGTTAAGTTTAGCTTTTTTATCTTAATGTTATAAGGAAATTAAGCATTGCGCCTTAAATTTTCTTATATCTTAATGGTTAATAAAAATAAATGAGTAAAAATCCGTTTAACCCGCAAAACCCGCGGGCTAATAATTTTACTTTAATAACTCAATTTGATTTCTGTTTAGTTTGACTAAACCTCTTTGTTCCATTTTTTTGAGTAATCTTGAAACAACTTCTCTTGAGGTATTTAGCTCTGAGGCAATTTCCTGATGTGATAAATTGACTTCAGAACAGCCACATGCGTCAGAATGTCTTTTGAGGTAAAACTCCAATCTTTCATCCATAGAACGGAAAGCGATATTGTCTACAACTTCAAGGACTTCTTCAAAACGGCTTCTATAAGTTTCGATTACAAATTCGTACCAGGTTCTGTGCTCCATCATCCATTTGTCCATCATTTGTAATGGAATCATCATGACGGAAACATCTTCTGTTACTTTTGCCATAATCTGGCTTTTTTCGCTTTTGGCGGTACAAATCATCGAAATAGCGCAGGCTTGTCCCGGTTGCAAATAATACATTAAAAATTCGCCTCCATCTTCGCCTTCACGATAGATTTTGATTTTTCCCTTGGTGATCAAAACCGTGTTTCTTATGTATTGGCCGGTTCGCATTAATATTGTTCCGGCTTCAAAATTCTGCACACTTCCGTTTTCTTCGATAGTCGCAATAAGTTCAGGGGAGAAATTAGGGAATATATTTTTAAATGAATTTTGCATTGCTTAGTTGTGGTCAATTAATAGCCCACGGATTTTACGGATTGAACTGGTTTGCACATGTTTTTCTTTTGCTACGGGTTTCACGAATCTACCTGAATTAATTAGTGGAAATTAGTGTAATTCGTTGCTAATAATTTTGATCATTATAATCAGTGAAAAAAAATAAATTCGTGCAAATAATTTTATCAAATAGAAATTAAAACATATAATTTATTACAAAGATAGCAGATTGGAATGGTATAAAATGTGAGAAAACTATTTTTAAGATACATTTTATGTAAATGATAAAAACCTATTTTCTATCAATTTTATAGACTGTATTTTTAAAAATAGTAAGTAAATTTGTATTTCACTGATTATAATACTTTCTCTAAAACGTTTTCTGAGAATAATAATCGAAATCGCATTTGGCACGTTTTTAATTAATATAAACGTCGTAATTTTACAAAAAACAGATACTATGAATTTATCACAAGAAGATTGGGTTAATCAGCTTGCTGCTGACGAGAATGCAGTTATACTGGACGTAAGAACTGAAGACGAATTTAATGACGGTTATATCGAGAATGCCGTAAACATTGATATTAATAAAGGTCAGGGTTTTATTTACGAAATCGAAGAACTGGATAAAAATAAAAATTATTATGTGTATTGCCGTTCTGGAGCCAGAAGCGCTAAGGCATGTCAGGTTATGAATGAATTAGGTATTGCTAATGCCTACAACTTGCTTGGTGGAATTTTGGATTGGGAAGGCGAGACCATAAATTCATAAAAATAAATTAAGAGGCGCAAAAAGCCTCTTTTTTCTTTTAATAACTAATAAATAACCAAACATAAATTACCAAATTATGAGTTTAATACCCGAAGAATATCAGATCAAAACACTTATAAACCAAGATACTTATCTTGTAAATGGCGAATTGAAACCCTGGACAGGACAGACTACTCCAGTGTTTTCGACGATTTCATCTACAGAAAAATATACTCCAACTTTATTAGGATCGATTCCGTTCATGGCAGAGAAAGAAGCTGCCGAAGTGGTTGAAGCTGCCAATGCTGCATATAATAAAGGTCAGGGATTATGGCCAACCATGAAAGTGGTTGACCGTATAAAATGTATGGAAAATTTCGTAAGACAAATGAAGGAAACCCGTGAGGAAGTGGTTAAACTTTTGATGTGGGAAATTGGAAAAAACCTTGGGGATTCTCAAAAAGAATTTGACAGAACCGTTGAATACATTTACGATACTATCGACAGCTATAAAGAATTAAACGGACGCAGTGCACATTTTGAAAAAGTACAAGGTGTAAACGCTATGATTCGTCGTGGACCTCTTGGTGTTGTATTGTGTCTTGGACCTTACAATTATCCATTAAACGAAACTTTCTCTTTGTTGATTCCGGCTTTGATTATGGGTAATACAGTTATCTTTAAACCGGCTAAACATGGTGTTTTATGTATCTCGCCATTGTTAGAAGCATTTAGAAGCAGTTTTCCTAAAGGTGTTATCAATATTGTTTACGGTAGAGGTCGTGAAGTAGCTTCTCCGATCATGAAATCTGGAAAAATTGATGTGTTGGCATTAATTGGAAACAGTAAATCTGCGATTGCATTGCAGGATCAACATCCAAATAAAAACAGATTGCGTTTAATTTTAGGATTAGAAGCTAAAAACCCGGCAATTATTTTACCGGATGCTGATTTAGATTTGGCAATTCAGGAATGTATTGCAGGAACTTTATCCTTCAACGGACAGCGTTGTACAGCTCTAAAAGTATTGTATGTACACGAATCTATTGTAGAAGAATTTAATAAACGTTTCTCTGAAAAAGTAGATGCTTTGGTATTTGGAAACCCATGGGAAAAAGGAGCTTCTTTAACACCGCTTCCTGAGACTGAAAAACCAAATTATATCCAGGGTTTAATTGATGATGCAACTCATAAAGGAGCAAAAATATTGAACGAAAAAGGAGGAAAACATACAGATAATTATATTTTCCCAGCTGTTTTATATCCTGTAAACAAAGAGATGCGTGTGTATCATGAAGAACAATTTGGACCAGTTGTGCCAATTATTGCTTTTAAAGATATTAGTGAGCCTCTTGAAGATATGGCGGAATCTAACTACGGACAACAAGTTAGTTTGTTTGGAAAAGATATCAAGACTTTAGCACCGCTTATCGATGCTTTGGTAAATTTAGTGTGCAGAGTAAACTTAAATAGTTCTTGCCAGAGAGGTCCGGATGCATTCCCGTTCACCGGTCGTAAAGACTCTGCTGTAGGAACATTAAGTATTCCTGATGCATTGCGCTCCTTCTCAATCCGTACGTTTGTAGCTTCAAAAGATATTGCGTATAATAATGAAATTTTGCAGGAATTGCTAAACAGCAAGGAATCGAATTTTATTAATACTGATTATATTTTGTAGTGATCAAGGTTATATATTAATTGTAGACGCCGTCTTTTTCTTTTTTAGAATTAGACGGTTTTTATTTTTAAGTTATTTAATATCAGATGGTATAGTTTAAAAACTATAATTTTAAATTTGTGTAACATTAAGTTAGAAAACTCAACTAATGTTATAATCAATTAATCATCAAATCTTAAATCAACTTATGAAAAAACGATCACTTCAATTGCTGTTAATAGCCTTTGTGTTTTTAGCTCAAAATAGCTTTTCACAAGAGCTTTATATGCCAAGAAATATAAAAGAATCTTATGCTGATAATGTTCGTTCTATGGACGGAAAGCCGGGTAAAAATTATTGGCAAAATCATGGTAAATATACCATTGCCCTGCAAGTAAATGCCGATACTAAAATAGTTAGCGGAACTGAAACTATCGTTTATGAAAATAATAGTAACGATACGCTGAAAAATTTACGAATTAGATTTGTAAATAATATTCATAAAAAAACATCGCCACGGGCGGTACAAAATAGTGAAGATTTTTTTACTGATGGTTTAACAATTACTGCTTTAAAAATTGAAGGAATAGTTTACAAGGAAGATGCCAAAGACTGGGGAACAGTAGAAAAAGTAAAAATGAAAAAACCTTTGCCTCCGCACAGTAAAATTACAATTGATATTGATTGGAATTATCCCTTATCAAAACTTAGCGGAAGAGAAGGACAAATCGATAACAGCACATTTTTTGTGGCCTACAGTTATCCTCGTGTTTCTGTTTTTGATGATTATAATAAATGGGATGACCTTCCTCATACTTCAGGTCAGGAGTTTTATAATGATTTTAATGACTATACCTATTCTGTAGAAGCACCAAAAAATTATGTTGTTTACGGAACAGGAGATTTATTGAATCCGGATGAGGTTTTGCAGCCTGAATTTGCTTCACGCTTAAAGAAATCATATACAACAGATGAAGTTTTGCATATTGCCAATGAACAGGAAATGAAAAGTGGTATTGTAACAACACAAAACGAATGGAATGTCTGGAAATTTGAAGCCAAAAATATCACAGATGTTTGTTTTGGTCTAAGTGATCATTATTTATGGGATGCCGGTAGTGTTGTCGTAGATAAAAAAACAAATAGACGTGCGAGTATACAGGCAGCTTATGATGTGGCAGGAACTGATTTTGTAAATTCGATCAAGAACAATCAATATGCATTAGATTGGTTTTCTAATAACTGGCCGGGAATTCCGTATCCGTTTTCTAAAATGACAGCTTTTCAGGGTTTCGCAGATATGGAGTATCCAATGATGTGTAACGATTCTCAAATGGGCGATCCCGTTTTTGCACAATTGGTTCAGGATCATGAAGTCGCTCATACTTATTTTCCGTTTTATATGGGAATCAACGAAACGCGTTATGCTTTTATGGATGAAGGCTGGGCAACGACCTTTGAATATTTAATAGGAATTGCAGAACATGGAAAAGAAGCTGCTGATAAATTTTATAAAGAATTTCGAGTGCAGCAATACATAAACGATCCATCGACCGAAGAAGATCAGCCCATTATTACCATGTCATCACAGTTATCAGATTCAGGTTATGGCAATAATTCATATGGTAAAGCATCATTATCTTATATCGCCCTAAAAGATCTGCTTGGTGATGATTTGTTCAAAAAATCCCTTCATGCCTATATGGATAAATGGAATGGTAAACATCCAATTCCTTGGGATTATTTTAATTCGTTTAATACTGCTTCAGGAAAAAACTTGAATTGGTTCTTTAATAACTGGTTTTTTACCAATAATTATATTGATATTTCGATTAAAAATGTGGCCAAAAATGTTGTTTCAGTAGAAAACGTTGGAGGTTTTGCGATTCCGTTTGATATTATTGTTACCTATTCTGATAAAACGACAGAAACTATTCATCAAACACCTGCAGTTTGGCAAGCCAATCAAAAACGTGCTGTAATTGCCCTAAAAAATAAAAAAGAAATTAAACAAGTAACAGTCGATGGCGGTATTTTTATGGATGCAACACCAAAGAATAATACATGGTCTTCTAAATAATCTAGAATGAATTTATAAATATGTCAGGAGAAAAAGATTTACAGCAATTGCTAAAAAGCATGAAACCGGAACATAATTCAGGTGATTACGTTTTTTGTAAAACAGATAGTTTAAAAGATATTGATCTAAAGGAAGTTGAAATGTTTTTTAAAGAAAAAGAAGCGATTACCTTAATTCTTAAAAAAGAAGTCGCTGATAAATTAAAACTCGATTATTCGATTTTAATGTCCTGGATAACACTTACGGTTCATTCATCATTAGAAGCGGTTGGTTTGACAGCAGCTTTTTCGAAAGCACTTTCAGAGCATGAAATTAGTTGCAATGTTGTGGCTGCTTTTTATCATGATCATATTTTTGTCAATAAAAAAGATACCGATAAGGCAATGCAAATTTTGAGTTCATTTTCGAATTAAAATTAACTTCATTTCGCCAGAAATAACTAATATCATAAAAAAGGAATCTAATAATTATCAGATTCCTTTTTTTTGTGTTTTTATAAGCAAGTTTTTTCTTTAAAATTAAATGTGGAAAACCGTAAGAATTATGGAATAAAAAACTAGGTTTGCAAAAAAAAGAATAAAATACCATATAAATGAAAAAGCCCCTCCTTTTAATTGTTTTATTAATTCTTTCTAAAACTTTTGCTCAAAATAATTCTAAAACTGCATTTCAAAAGAGCAGATACGAATTAGCCATGTCTTATTATGACAAAGCTGACTTTAAGAAAGCTATTGACTTATTTTATTTTGCGTCTAAAATTAAACCTGAAAACGAAATAGGTATTGAGTCTGCTAAAAAAGTAGATACTTTGCAGCATATTTTGAGAGAAGATATAATGACTCAGGCTTTAGGTACCTGGAAAATGATTGGTGACAAACCAATATGGGCAGTTAATCAAACCTATGATTCTGCAGAAAAAGATTTCGAAGAGTTAGTTGAAATCAATAAAAATGAAATTTTGTTTTACGAGAGAAACAAGAAAACCCAAGAAAAGAAACTAATTAAATCTGAACCATTAGTTTATTATGATGGAGAAGAAACAAGCTCTTTATTTTCGGATATTATTTTATCTGATGGTACTGTTTGGCATTGTATAATTAGTAACAAATCAGATGAATTACGTGTCATTAACGTTGGAAAAAAAGGCGCGAATGGTTATGAGAAAATAACAGAGGATAATATAGAACGTTTTTATTCAAAAGTGAAATAATAAAAAAAGGAATCTAAATTTAGATTCCTTTTTTTGTATGTAGAAAAAAGAGTTTTTCTATAAAAATTTATATCCCAGTGAGATATTAGAAGCGGCCGTTTTTACTTTTCTGTTTGATGGATCAATATCTGTAACACCGGCAAGATATCGGTAGTCTAAAGTCAATCTCCATAAATCTACACCAACTCCGCCAAGGATACTGCTGTTGTTTTTTTCAATATCAATAGGATTCAGGCTATTATTTGCTTTAATATCCGAATAATTTTTCCAGTTGTATCCCGCAAATATCCGAACATTTCCTAGTTTTCCCAGAGGAACAACTTTAAAACCAATAAGTAGCGTAGCATCAGTTCCTGATAATTGATATTCAGTTTCTCCAATTCCGGTTTGAGCAACGTTGAATTTTGATTTCGCATATCCAAATTCACCCTGACCGTAAAAAAGTAATAAGTTCACTCTCACAAATCCTGCAGCTCCTATGCCGGTTCCTGAGCTTTTTGAACTAAAATCATTGGTTAGGGGAGACGTTATATTATAAGAAAATTGAGGTCCGAATTGTATTAATTGTGCAAAACCATTTACACTAATACACAATACTACTGCTAAAATGAATTTTTTCATAATTGGATTTGTTTTTTTAGATCGTATAAAAATAAATATTATTAATTTAAAAAGAATGATTTATCTTATTTATTTCGTGTATGTTTTTGATAATGAGTAAAATGTATTTGTGGTAGTCGCATTTGATATAATTATAAAATGTCTTAAATTTGAAACATTAAAGAAAAAATGATATAATGGTAATTAAAGCAATCGAAGCCTCTCAAACCTGGCAAATCAGGCATGAAATTATGTGGCCGGATCAGCCTTTTGAGTTTGTTCAGTTACAAGAAGATAATTCAGGATTGCATTTTGGCGTGTTTGTTCATGATCAATTAGTTTCGATAGTTTCTTGTTTTATTAAGAACACTGAAATGCAGTTTCGGAAATTAGCAACCCTCGAAGAATATCAGGGAAAAGGGATCGCATCTGAACTTTTGAACCATATTTTTAAAGTCGCAAAAGAAAAAGACTTAAAAAAAGTCTGGTGCAATGCCAGAACCAACAAAAAATCTTTTTATGAGAAATTAGGAATGGTCGATACGCATCAAACTTTTATTAAGGAAGGAAAGGAATTTACAATAATGGAAACTTTGTGGTAAACGTATATCCACTAATTAGTTTGTTTCATCAATCATAAAGAGGTTTTAAAATAAAACATATGAAACATTAATAAAAAAATTTCTTCCTTGTCTCGGGATTTTATTCCAGTCAGAGAATGTAGTGTAATATTTATCAAAAATGTTTTCGACGCCAGCCTGAACGTTTAGTTTCTTTTCATTCCAAGGAAAAGTATAACCGGAATTGAAATTAAAGATTACATAACCTGATGTTTTAGTTTCGCCGTAAGCTGCTGCAAATTTTACCTGAGTTAGATTTCCGGATGCTCCAAATCCTAAATTGAAATTTTCTTTTTTAAATTGTAAGTTCCCGGAATAGCGCAACGGACTTATGAAAGGCAAATTATTATGATCGTCATCTTTGCCGCAGCTATAAGCCAGAAGTGTTTTAAAATACCAGTTTTGGGCTATTTTATATTCCAAATTCAAATCTGTATTAAAAATTGTAGCATAATTCAAAGCATTATAGACTTTTACTCCTGAGCCTCCAATAGTCATAGGCTGTATGTTAGGATCAATTTTCCCGATGATATAATCCTGAATATGAAAAAACGATGAAGTTAGGTTCGCCGTAAATGTTTCGGTTTTAAATCCAAAAGAGAGATTCGCTTCAAATGATTTCTCGTTTTGTAAATTGGGATTTCCTATATAATCATAAAAATCATTACTGTTGTACAGATAATAACCATAACCTTCTGAAACTGATGGAGCTCTTTCTCCGTAAGCCAAACCAAAACCGTATTCGAATTTATTATGATGCAAAATATAATTTCCCGCAAGACTTTTTAAAACATGATTTTTAGTTGCATTCATATCAGGATAAAAAATCTCAAGACTTTGCAAACCAAATTCATCTGCAACCTTATTAGAATGAATTCCAATATTTGTAGAAACTTTGATATTAGCATTTGGAGAAATTTGCATTCCGTCTTCAAGATATAAACCATTATAAAAAGTTCGAACATCAGGCCAAGTATACATAAACATGGGATTCTCTTTAGGATTACTTGGATACATCGTCATTTCGGCAATCGATTTGTTATAAAAACTATTCAGGTTTGCCATGAAGTGATGGTTTTCATACCTCCCTTTTAGTTTAGAATAATATCCATAAGTGTCAGACCATCCGGGCATATCCATATGAATGGGGACGTTTGGTCTTTTAGTATCATCCATTTTATGTGTAATAGTGTTATAGTATACTTTAGTTTCCCAATTGGTAAAATAAGAAGAAACAGGAGTATAGCTATAGCGCAAAGAAGTTATGGTGGCTTTTGCCAAAGAAACATCCATAGGCAGAGCAGGATAACCCACATCTGTAGCTTTATCATAAATTACAGCACCTTCGATCAAACCTTTTTTGCCTAAATAAAAACCGGCTGTAGCCGAGAGATTGTATTTTGTAAACTGCGAAAAATCTATTTCTTCATGATTCCCTGCTTTATAATTTTGGGCATCGCGATAAGTAAAATCGGTATTAACGTAAAAGGACTTATCGTTGAATCCTATAGATGTTCCCAGAATTTTATGTTGATTATTGGTTTCGTAACCAGTTTTAGCAGCACCATTCCATCCTAATTCTTTTTGATTAAGATTGGCTCGCTTCAAATCGATCGATCCGCCAATTGTTGGTCCATGACAGCTTCCTTGTTGGCCCGAAGCAATATTAGCTTCAGAAAGATTCGATACCTCAACATAAGAAGTAACAGGATCCATTTTGTCCGTACAAGCACCAAAAATGCGCATACCATCAATTGTAATAACAGTTCTTTCAGTCGCCATATTATTGATAATTGGTTCCAGTGCGTATCCGCCCCTTCGTACCATATTAACTTTTGATGATTGCTGCAAGTATTCCTCAACTGTTGCAAGAGATTTTGGCTGTTTAAGGCGAGCAGGCGTTTTTTTGCTGATAACAATAATTTCATTCAGATCAACTGGCGAAATACTGTCTTTTTCTTGTTTCTGCGCAAAACAAATAGTAGAAAATGCTGCTAACAGAATTGTGGCTGTAATTTTCATAATATCATAAATAGGCAGGCTAAGTGTGATCACTTAGCCCTTTCTTGTTAGTAATAAAATGATTAAAATTCCGCCTCAAAAAAGAGGCTGCTTTGCAGATTTTCAGTTGCAAAATCTTCCCCTTTCAATACTTCTCCGGTAGCATTCAGGAGCTGCAGGTTTATTTTCCAATAACCGGTCATAGTCAGCGAAAGTTTTCCATTATAAGTTCCTCCGGATAATGATTGCAGTAAATCAGTATTGTTAGGCGAACTATGATTACCCATACTTGGCATTCGCGGATCTATTTTTATTTTAAAATTATCAACTACATTGAATGTAATCAGATCATCCTGCATTTTATAAAGACCAACTGTCATGTTGTTTAAGGCAACTTTTGGTGTTTTCGGACTGATGTAAGCCAGAATATATCTTACTCCGTCAGTTCCGGTAAAAGAGTTTACCGTACGTTTTTGAGAAGCAATTACAGCTATAGCAGATGTTGCATTAGACTTAATATCATCAATCGTATAATCTATTTGCAAATGCCAGGCATCTGTATCATTTTGAGCCATTTGAAAAATAATATCGCCGCGATATAGAGTTTGCTTGCCTGAAATTTTTTCGATGCCAGATCTCAGACAAGAATGTTGCATTGCAGCCATTTTCATTATTGGTATCCAGTTAAACGAAGCGTTTGTAATGTATTTATTGGTGGTTTTGTCTTTTATTCTTAACGAGATTTGATTGTACCCCTGTGTTAGTACTCCAGTTTCGGAATAAAGTTCAATAACATGATTTTCATTGGATAGTTTCTGAATTTTTACAAGTCCCAAGGTTTCGTCAACTGCAGTTTCCGGTGTAGAATCACTATCAGATGTACAAGAAAAAAATGTAATTGCCAAGAAAAGAAAAGATAAATATTTGAAATTTTTCATAAGTATTAAATTAAAAAACAGATAATAAATAGCGTATCGGTAATAGCACCGATAAGAAAATTAATAAAGATTCTGGAAATTAATACTGAAAAGCAGGTGGATGAAATATCAAAACGATATTAAAATAAGAATACAAATTATGTCGCAAAATATCATTTGTCAAAATTGATTTAACAGCAAAATTGAAATTAAAAGCGTGAATATTTTCAATAAATAATAAGTCAATTCCTGAGGAAACGTTTTTTTTCTCTGACGAGGGAGAGTCATTTTCTGTGGTTTTTGCCAATTCTTTTTTAAGATGACATTTCCCATTACAACCCAATTGAGGTTGTTTTTTGTTTTCACAAAGTTCCTTAGCTATATAGTCATAGTTAACAATATAATTTAAAACAGGAAAAGCCGGTCTTAAAATTATCGCTATTAAAAATAGATACGCTAGAATTTTCATTGTGATTTATAAAGACACAAATTTATGTACAACTTATTTTACAAAATATGATTGTTGTCATATAAATAAAAATGTAAGAAGTAGGACTTTGGTGTTCGAATAATAACGGCTTAAATCGTAATTTTTTTAAAAAAGAAAAAGAATAATTTTCAATAGCCTAAATTTTATTATAGAAAAGACTGCTTAAATTATAGAATAAAAGATATAAAGTCAAATCATTGCGATTTTGATTGTTTTGTATAAGTTTAAGATTATGTATTAGAATAATTCTAAGAGGAGGTTGTTTTTTTATGATATTTTCGCATAAAGTAATAATATTTTGTTGTAATTCATACTTAGTAAAACAATGAAAACGTTTTCGTTTTTACTAAATGTTAAAGCTTATAAAAAAATCTTTTTTTGTTTCGATACTTTCCTTACTTTCGCACCCAAATGAGAAAGTTAATAGTATTTTTAGTATTCATGAATTTGCTTCTGCTTGGCGGAGGGCAATATCTTAATGCTGGTACTCCACAAAACTTTCGTCAGCATACTCTTGAGAAAAAGCACCGAGTAAAATTCACCAATCAGGATCAGGGCAGTTCAATAATTGAAGATGCAGATATAGATCTTGAAGAAGAATATCTTGGAAGTGATGATCTTACAGATGGACTTTCAAATAAGTTTTTTGCAACAAACTACAGTTTACTTGACAATTGGTACCTTTCCTTTTCAAGTCAGACTATTGTAAATGATTACAATCGTTTTAAAATCTTCGTGCCATTTTGTGGCAACTCAAATCCTATCTACATTACCCAACAGGTTCTAAGAATTTGATTCAACAGTATACATCGGTTACCTAAGTTGTGATCTGCATATCTTGTTGATGTATTTTTTTTCTACCTCATCTTATATGAAAGTTAAGTTCTGACTAAGGGTGCCTGATGCATTTTTTCATCTAAAGGAATCTCTGTATTCCAAGCATTCAATCGCTTAATTTCCAAATAAAATCATGAAAAGAATTATCTTGTTCACAGGCTTAATTGCTCTGGTGTGCCTAACTAGTTGTACAGCTAAAAAAGAAGAAAAAGAAGAAGCGGAAAAATTTACCGTAACTAATCCGGTAAGAATTGATACTTCATTTACTAAAGAATATGTTTCGCAGATTAAATCTGTGCGCAATATTGAACTTCGTGCCCAGGAAAAAGGGTTTTTACAAAACATTTATGTTGACGAAGGACAGTTTGTGAAAAAAGGACAGCTGTTGTTTAAAATTATGCCAAACATGTATCAGGCAGAATTACTTAAAGCACAAGCTGAACAAAAATCTGTAGAAATTGAATTGCAAAATTCAAAATTACTGGCAGATAAAAATATCGTTTCTAAAAACGAATTAAGTGTAGCGCAGGCAAAACTGCAGTCGGCAAAAGCTGAAGTATCACTGGCAAAACTTCATTTATCATTTACTGAAATCAGAGCTCCTTTTGACGGAACGATTGACCGTATCCCGTTAAAACTTGGAAGTCTTATCGACGAAGGCGAATTGTTAACAAGCCTTTCAGACAACAGTCAGATGTTTGCTTACTTCAACGTATCAGAACCTGAATATCTACAATATCAGACAGACGTAAAAGATCGTGCTGATAGTAAAGTAAGTTTGGTTTTGGCCAATGGAGAAATATTTAAAGAAAAAGGAAACGTAGAAGTTATCGAAAGTGAATTTAATAGTGAAACCGGAAATATTGCTTTTAGAGCAAGATTCCCTAATTCAGGAAAATTACTTAGAAACGGAGAAACCGGACAAGTTAAAATGTTGGTACCGCTTAAAAATGCGATAATAATTCCGCAAAAAGCAACTTACGAAATTCAGGATAAAAAGTATGTTTTTGTTGTTGATAAAAACAATAAAGTAACTTCAAGAGAAATTACTATTACAGGCGAAATCCCTGATTTGTACGTGATCAAAACAGGTCTTACAGAAAATGATAAAATTTTACTTGAAGGAGTTCAGAAAGTAAAAGAGAATGACAAAATTAAATATGAATTCCAGTCTCCTAAGGAGGTAATGAATCATTTGCGCGTAAAAGCAGAGTAATTTTTTGTTTCAGGTTTCACGTTCAGTGCTAAACTTGAAACTCAAAACTTTGAACAATCGCAGATTTGCTTTGGTTTTAATCATTAAAAAAAATATAAAATGTTTAATAAATTTATTCAAAGACCTGTTCTGTCGATAGTAATATCGTTGATAATTGTCTTTTTAGGGGTATTGTCGGTATTGAATTTACCTATTACACAATTCCCTACAATTTCACCGCCAATGGTGAATGTTACCGCAGATTATCCGGGATCTAACGGTGAATTGATGATCAAAGCCGTTGTAATTCCTCTGGAAAGAGCCTTAAATGGAGTTCCCGGAATGAAATATATGGCTTCTGATGCAGGAAATGACGGTGAAGCGACCATAAAATTGGTGTTTAACTTAGGAACAGATCCTAATCAGGCTGCGATCAACGTTCAGAACCGTGTGGCTTCGGTTACTAATAAATTACCTCCATTAGTAATTAGAGAAGGTATTAAAATTACACGAGAAGTGCCAAGTATGTTGATGTACGTGAATCTTTATAGTACAGATAAAAATACTGACATGAAGTTCTTGTATAACTATGCTGATATCAACGTACTTTCAGAATTAAAAAGGGTAAATGGTATTGGTTCAGGAGATATCTTGGGAACACGTGAATATGCAATGCGTATTTGGTTAAAACCAGATCGTATGTTGGCTTATAAAATTTCTGCCGATGAGGTAATGGATGCCTTATCTAGTCAGAGTTTAGAAGCTTCACCTGGTAAAACGGGAGAAAGTTCAGGTAAACGTTCTCAGGCATTTGAATATGTATTAAAATATTCCGGACGTTTTACGACCAAAGAGCAATATGAGAATATTGTTGTAAAATCAAACGCTAACGGAGAACTTTTACGTTTGAAAGACGTTGCTAAAGTAGAATTTGGTAGTTCGATGTACGATATTTATTCGAACTTAAACGGAAGACCATCTGCGGCAATTGTACTAAAACAGTCATTTGGTAGTAATGCCAATCAGGTTATTGAAGAGGTAAAGGCTAAATTAGAAAAAATCAAGAAAAGATTCCCTAAAGGAATGGATTATGAGATTTCGTATGACGTTTCTAAATTCCTTGATGCTTCTATCGAAAAAGTTATTCATACCCTTGTTGAAGCTTTTATTCTGGTAGGTATAGTAGTATTCCTGTTCTTAGGAGACTGGCGTTCTACGGTTATTCCCGCAATTGCGGTTCCTGTATCATTGATTGGAACGTTTGTGTTCATGACCTTCTTTGATATTTCATTAAACTTAATCACCTTATTTGCTTTAGTTCTGGCTATTGGAGTCGTCGTCGATGATGCGATTGTAGTAATCGAAGCTGTTCACGCCAAGATGGAGGAAGAGCATCTCTCGCCACTTAAAGCCACTAAAAAAGCGATGCATGAGATTGCAGGAGCAATTATTGCCATTACATTCTTAATGGCGGCAGTATTTATTCCCGTAGCATTTATGTCTGGACCGGTTGGAGTATTTTACAGACAGTTCTCTGTAACTATGGCAACAGCTATTATCCTTTCTGGTATTGTGGCTTTGACATTGACTCCTGCGCTTTGTGCAATGATGTTAAGAAATGAGCATGGTAAACCTAAAAAGAAAACGCCTGTAAATATATTTATAGACGGATTTAATAATAAGTTCAATTTAGCGCAAGGAAAATACCAAAATTTATTAGCTAAAATTGTAAACAGAAGAGCCGTTACTATTATTGCGCTTCTTGTATTTTGCGCCGGAACATGGTTGATTAGCAGTACTGTTCCTTCCGGATTTATCCCGAATGAGGATCAGGGTATGTTTTATGCTGTTATTCAAACACCACCGGGTTCATCATTAGAAAGAACAAATAATATTGCTGAAAAACTACAGAAAATTGCTGAAAAAATAGACGGAGTAAAATCAGTTTCTTCATTAGCAGGTTATGAAATTTTGTCTGAAGGTACAGGTTCAAATTCAGGAACTTGTTTAGTTAACCTTAAAGACTGGAGCGACAGAAAACACTCTGTTCTTGAGATTATGGCTGAATTGGAAGAAAAATCTAAAGATATTGCAGGTGCAAATATTGAGTTTTTTCAACCACCTGCTGTACCGGGATATGGTGCTGCCGGAGGATTTGAGCTGCGTTTGTTAGATAAAACTGGTTCTAATGATTACAAAAAAATGGAGCAGGTAAATAACGATTTTGTTAAAGAGTTAAATACCCATCCGGAATTATCTAACGTGTTTAGTTTTTATAGTTCTAGTTTCCCGCAATACATGATGAAAGTCGACAATGATTTGGCTCAGCAAAAAGGGGTTTCTATCGAAAATGCCATGAACACTTTGTCAACTCTTGTGGGTAGTAACTATGAAATTAGTTTTATTAAATACGGAATTAACTATAAAGTAATTGTTCAGGCTTCTCCGGAATATCGTGCTCAGCCGGATGATATTTTAAAGTTGTATGTAAAAAACAATCGTGATGAAATGGTACCTTTTTCTGCTTTCATGAAGTTAGAAAAAGTATATGGACTTTCTGAGATTACGAGACATAACATGTATACTTCCACGCAAATTAGTGGTTCTGCTGCGCCAGGCTATAGTTCAGGTACAGCGATTAAAGTAATTCAGGAAGTTGCGGCCGCAAAATTACCCAGAGGATACGATATTGACTGGGCAGGTATTTCTGCAGATGAGGTTGCCCAGGGTAATCAGGCAATTTGGGTATTCATGATTTGTTTAGGATTTGTATACCTGGTATTAGCCGCTCAATACGAAAGTTTTATTTTACCATTATCTGTAATCCTTTCTTTACCGGCAGGTATTTTTGGAGCTTTCTTATTGTTGAAGTTAACAGGATTAGAGAACAACATTTATGCTCAGGTAGCGATGGTAATGCTTATTGGTTTACTGGGTAAAAATGCCGTACTGATTGTAGAGTTTGCGATACAGCGACATGCCGCAGGAAGATCAGTACTTGAAGCCGCAATGGAGGGAGCGAAAGCGAGGTTCCGTCCAATTTTGATGACTTCATTTGCTTTTATTGCGGGATTATTACCGCTTGCATTTGCTAGTGGTCCGGGTAAAATTGGTAACAGAACTATTGGTACAGCAGCTGCCGGTGGTATGCTTATAGGTACTATTTGTGGGGTATTTGTAATTCCGGGCTTGTATTACATTTTTGCCAGAATTGCAGAAAAACATAAACTGGTAAAACATGAAGAAGAGAATCCATTAACAGAAGAAATTGATAACAATCATGTATAAATTCAAATCATATCAATATGGTATTGCATTAGGTATATGTCTTACGGTTGCAGGGTGTAAAGCCCCTGCGCCTGAGGCAGCACCTACTACAAGTATGCCAGTTCCTGAGTCGTTTGGTGTAACAGCTCAATCTCAGGATGCAAACAACACCTCAGCTTTACAATGGAAAGATTACTTTAAGGATCAAAACCTTGTAGACTTGATTGATGTTGCCTTAAAAAATAATCAGGAATTAAATATTACTTTACAGGAAATTGAAATCGCAAAGAATGATATTCGTGTAAAAAAAGGACTTTTGTTGCCAACAGTTGGTGTTCGCGCCGGAGCTGGAGTAGAAAAAGTAGGTAGATACACAAGTCAGGGTGCTGGTGATGCTACGACAGAAATTAAACCAGGTAAGGAAACACCGGATCCATTAGGAGATTTTACCATCTCTGCTTATGCGAATTGGGAAGTAGATATCTGGAAAAAACTGCGTAATTCTAAAAAAGCAGCATTAAACAGATATTTAGCGACTGTAGAAGGTAAAAACTTTGTAATTACCAATCTTATTGCTGAAGTGGCTGATTCATATTATGAATTATTGGCTTTGGATACACAGTTGGATATTGTGAACCAAACGATCAAATTGCAAAGTAATGCTTTAGAAATTGTAAAAATTCAAAAGCAAGCTGCAAGAGCAACAGAACTGGGAGTTAAAAAGTTTGAGGCTGAAGTTCTGACTTCAAAAAGTATGGAGTTTGACATTCGTCAGCAAATTAAAGAGGCAGAGAATAAAATCAACTTTTTGTTAGCGAGATACCCACAGGAAATCAAGAGAACAAACAGTACTAACTTTTTAAGTTTGTTACCGGCTGCTGTGAGTTCAGGAATTCCGTCTCAATTATTGACAAATCGTCCTGATGTAAAACAAGCAGAACTAGAATTGGTAGCTTCAAAATTAGATGTAAAAGTTGCCCGTGCTGAGTTCTATCCTTCATTAGATATATCAGCTGCAGTAGGTATAGATGCTTTCAAACCATCTTATTTATTTACTTTCCCAGAATCTATTTTATATTCATTAGCAGGAGATCTTGCTGCGCCATTGATTAACAGAAATGCGATCAAGGCCGAGTTTGCAAGTGCAAACGCAAGACAACTTCAGGCGTTGTATAATTACGACCGTACGGTTTTGAACGCTTATTTAGAAGTGTCAAACCAACTTTCTAAGATTGAGAATCTTCAAAAAGGATATGATCTTAAATCGAAACAAGTTGATGCTTTAAATACATCTATTGATATTTCTAATGATTTGTTTAAATCAGCGAGAGTTGATTATTTCGAAGTGTTAATGACACAACGTGATGCGTTAGAAGCAAAATTAGAATTGGTTGATACTAAAAAAGAACAGCTAAATGCTGCCGTCCATGTTTATAGAGACTTAGGAGGCGGATGGAAATAATATTGCCCGTTAATTTGTAGATAAAAAGCCTTTCAAGATTTATACCTTGAAAGGCTTTTTTATTTTTTGAAAATCTAAATTTCGATAAATTTTCTTTTGAAATTGAGTGTCCTGGCCCAGATAGGAGCGGTATCCTTTTGTTGCCTTCTTTAGGCAGGAAAAGATATAACGGATAGCTGGAAATAGCTCCTTATCAGTATCATCTAAATTCATGAGGGAACTAAACAATTGTCAAGCCAGCTTCTTTGTAAACTTTTAATGTTTCATCTTCTGGGGCAATGTTTGTTACCAATACATTAATGGCTTTGATAGGAGAGACAAAATACGATTCGGCGGTTCCTACTTTTTCAATAGAACTTAAGGCGATTATAAAATTGGCGTTCTGAATCATGTTCTTTTTGATTTGCGAATCGTCATACAAAGCAGCGGTAACTCCACGTTCGTCATGAATGCTGCAAATTCCTAAAATACATATATCAGCCCTAAAATTTCTAAAAAAATCAATAGTTTCAATACTTGCGGTCGTAAAAGATGTTTTGCACATTTTTCCGCCTGCAAAAATCAAGTCGATATTAGGTAAATCTTCGATTAATGCTGCAACCGGAAAACTATTGGTTATAACAGTAATTTTTAAATCATAAGGAAAACTTGCAACTAAAGCCAAAGAAGTTGTTCCGCCATCGATAAAAACGACTTGTCCGTCTTTTAAAAATGAAATTGCTTTTTCGGCAATAATTTTTTTGTTTTCAAGATCGTGTTTTTCTCTATTTCTATAATGCAGCGGAATAGGAGAAGGAGCTACCGCACCACCCCGAACGGCCTTTAGTAATCCCTGATCTGATAGTTCTTTTACATCACGTCTAATGGTGTCTTCAGAGACGTTCAGGTATTCACTAAGTTCCAGTAAAGTTACACGATGCTCTTTTGATAAGTACTCTAAAATTACTTTTTGACGTTCTTCTTTTTTCATGTGTTGCAAAATTATATTGCAAAAATAAGTTAAAATTGCAATAATTTGCAATATTTGCGTAAATTTGTTGCAAAATCATTTATAATGAAAAAGAAAACAATTGCTATCGATATGGATGGTGTACTTGCGGATATCGAGGCACAATTAATTGAACATTACAATAAAGCAAACGGAACTATAGTATCAAGAGAAAGTATTCAGGGATTAGCAGAAGAAGAGGCTTTTAGTGATAGAACTCTTTTACGAGGCGTCCTTAATACAGATAATTTTTTTAGAACATTACCGGTAATGCCGGATGCGGTTGAAAGTTTGCAAAGATTGCAAGAGAATTTTGAAATTTTTATTGTTTCTGCTGCGACAGAATTTCCTGTTTCACTTGCAGAAAAAGTGGCATGGCTTGGGGAATATTTTCCTTTTATTAAATGGGAGAATATCATTTTATGCGGAAGCAAAAGAATTATAAATACAGATTATATGATCGATGATCACTGCAAAAATCTGGATTATTGTATGGGTAAACCAATTATGTTTACCGCATTTCATAACGTGAATCAAACGCATCATTTGCGTGTGAACAACTGGAAAGAAGCAGTTGCTTACTTAGAGGAAACATTATAACGCAACGAGGTTATAATATTATTGTTTTTTGAAGAGAAAAGCCTTTCTGGAGTAATCCTGAAAGGCTTTTTGTTGTGTGCCCAGCATGGGCGATAACTCTAGGGTGTAAGTCCCGAACACGCCTTTACAGTGGGAAGTGTTAGCTGAATGCAAGGGTGTCC